>NZ_JAPWBS010000014.1:0-44597 GCF_041433575.1 Granulicatella sp. 20925_1_28 | reverse complement strand
CATATTTGATAATCACGTATCATTTATGATACGTATCATAAATGATACAAAAGAAGATGTAACAAAAATGTTACGTCACATTTTTGTTACATCTCAAATTTAAAACAAGAAAACAGCACCAAGGACGGCTAAGGAGTGTCTTTGGTGCTGTTTATTTGGTTGAGTTTATTCTGTATATTCAACATAACCTTTTTCTTGTAATTTAGCTGCAGCTTCACTAATTTTCACTGGTTTTGGTTTGGTCGCAGGAAATTGATTCGGATCGCGTCGATGTAACTCTTTCCAGTCCATAGTTTGGTAATCATATATTACGGTTTGAATGTATTCTCCATCTTCCTTCTCAACTTTAGAGGTTATTCCAGTTACATCCTTATAAAGCTCTTGACTTTTGTTCAGAAGTTGAACAACCTCTTCTTCAGATTTGCCTAATCCTTTAGGGTTATAAAAGTAAATACCAATCTGTTTATAGACGATGTCATCCTTGAAGTAGTAGATAAGAAATGTTGATCCACCTTTATCTATACGCTTGAATCTTTGTACACCGTCTTTTGGCAGAGCTTCTGTTGTATTTTGTTTATTGGACGCTACTTGTGTTGTTGGAGCAGTCGTGGTTTCTTGAGCTGTTTGTGAAGTTTGCGCTGCGCTTCCTGCTGAATTGTTTTGTCCGCAAGCCGCAAGAGCAAAAAATGATGAGAGTAATGCGATTAATATTTTCAAGTGTTTATTCATTTTGTTATAAACCTTTCTTAAAACTCCTTATATTTTATTGTTTAACGTAACCGTCTTCAAGTAATTTTGGAACAGCCTCACTATATTTTAAAGCAGTTGGATTCTCATCGGTGAATGTTTTAGGAGCGCGTTTATGAAGCTCTTTCCAGTCGATATTGTTGTAATCAATTTTGAGTGTGTGGTAGTAAATTCCATCTTTTCGTGCAATAGTGGATTCAACTCCTTTAACGCCGTTGTAGATGGAGTGTCTCTTTTTGAGAAGTTTTTGTATTTCCTCTTCGGTTTTACCCATTTCTTTAGGGTTAAACGCATATACGGCATCTTGTAGATAAACGATATCGTCTTTAAAATAATATTTTATGGTTGTAGTATTACCATTATCTTCTAGTTTATAAACAGTTTCACCGTCTTTTGGAAGGTTGCTGCTATTTTGTGCGTTCGACTTTTTCTTGTTTTGTTGCTTATTAGTCGCTTTTTCTTTAGTTTGTTGATTGTCTGCTGCTTTTTCTTGGCTCTGTTGATTGTTAGCCGGGTTCAGTTTTGATTGTTTATTATTCGCTTGTGATGTTTCTTGAGCTGCTTGTGTTGTCTCTGCTGAGTTATTTTGTCCACATGCCGCAAGTAAGAAACCTGCAGTTGCTAAAAGTGTTAGTTGTTTTACTTTTATATTCATTTTATAGAATTCCTTTTTATAAGTTTATGATTAGTTAACTCTTGTAAATCCGGCATCGAGTAGTGACTGTATGATTTGATCGTAATTCGTAGCCTCTTTCTTAGACGTAAAATCTGGATCGATTTCTCTTAGCTGATCGAAGTTTACATTCGAATAGTCGACTTCGTATGATTGGATGTATTTAGTTCCTTCCATACGAATATCAAGCTTTAGACCAGTGACATCTTTAATTTGCTCTTTTAATTGATTATAGCTTTGCTCCATAGTTTGCTTTTGTGTTTGCAACGCTTGTTTGAAAGCTTCTTTAGAGGTTTCTGGCAAGCCTGATATGTCAAAATCGATAATGGAATCGGTCGTCATTTTTTGAATCAAGCCATTTTTAAAGGTAATCTTGACTTTCGTTATGTTGTTTCCATTAATTCGCTCAAATGCGACTTGACCTTCTTTAGCATCCGATTTGGCGACTGTTGTTTGAGCCTGAGCAGTCGTTGCCTTTTGTGTTGTTGTCGCTTGAGTGGTTGCCTGAGTTGTCTCTTGAGTCGTAGCGACCGTTGTTTCTTCTTTTTGACTTTGACCACAAGCGGCTAGGAGTAGTGCACTTGTAAAGAGGAGTGCGGATACTTTTGTCAGTTTGTTCATAATAAACTCCTTATTTTGAAATCATATTATTATTTTTCTACATAACCAGCCTTGAGAAGTTTATCTCTAAACTCAGAGTAACTAACCGTATTGTCATCAGTTAGTCGTAAATTTGGCTCAATTTCTTTGAGTTTTTTCATATCGGTTTTAGTGTAATCGAATGAATAAGTAACAGTGAAAATATCATCATTGTGTGCTGATTTATACTCAAAACCTTTACCGATAAGATCTTTGTATTTTTGTTCGTCTTCCGCAGAAGAATTTTTAAGTAATTCAAGAGGATTATCTGCATCAATTTTTGACAGTGTATAATTCTCTACAGATTCTTGTTTTAATAAGACATCATCTTTATAATAAAATGTCATTGTTATTGTACCAACTCGATCACTAATTTCAAAAACTGCTTTTTGAGCATCTTCTAAACTATAAACAGTTGTTGGAGTAGCTGTCGTTGGAGTAACTGTCGTTGCTTGTGTTGTAGCAATCGTTGTTTCTTCTTTTTTCTCTTGTCCACACGCACCTAAGAGGAATGCACTGGTAAAGAGGAGTGCAGATACTTTCACTGTGTTCTTCATGCATAGTCTCCTTCATTTTTGAAAAAAGGGGAGAAGAGGACCCTCTTCTCCCTATTTAATCTAGAATATTACTATTGTTTTTCTTTATAGCCACCCTTAAGGAGTGCCTCTTTAAATTCAGAGTAGCCAAGAGTATTATCATCACGTAGATTTAAAGTCGGATATACTTCTTTTAATTTATTCATATCAAGTTTAGTGTAATCGAAAGAATAAGTAATCGTGAAAACATCATCTTTGTAATCTGTTTTAATCTCAAATCCTTTACCGATAAAGTCTTTCAGTTTTTCTTCTGTTTTCGCACTAGATTTCTTAAGTGTTTCTAAAGGATTCTCGCCTTCCATTTTTGAAACAATATAAGTAGTTACACTTTCCTGTTTTAATAAAACGTCATCTTTATAATATAACGTCATCACAGCTTTTACAGCATCATCACTAGCTTCAAGAACTGTTTTTTTAGCATCTGCTGGCATGTCAGTTTTTGCTTGAGCAACAGTTGTAGGCGCAGCTGTCGTTGGAGTAGCAGTTGTAGGCGCAGCTGTTGTTGTTTCTACTTTTGCTTGAGTAGTAGCAGTTGAGTCTTGTTTTTGTCCGCAACCTGCTAATACTAGACCAGCTGTAAATAGAAGTGCGAATGCTTTTGTTGTTTTGTTCATGATTTTTACCTCACTTTTTGTTATGTATCGTAAAACCGGCAAGAGAGATCTCTTTACCGGTCTTCTTTATTTAATTATTTCTTTTCAGTATATCCAGCTTTTTCAATCAATTCTCTAGAAGCTTTGAAACTTACTGCATTACCATCTCCTGAGAAAGAGTCTGGGAAAGCTTTTTGCAGGTCTTTCACTTTAGCTACTGAATAGTCAATCGTTACAAGTTGAGTAATCACTCCGTCTTTTGATTCTAGAGTAGCAGTAATCCCTTTGATTTTAGTGTATTCCTCATTCTCTTCTTTAAGTTGTTCCATTGCTTCGTCTTCAGAGATTGGTAACTCAGAAATAACGTATTTCGTTTCAGCAGATTGCTTCGTTACAACGTCTCCTTTATAGTAATAGGTTATTGTTGAAGTATGCGGACCATTCTTTAGTTCGAATGCTGTAGATTCTTCTTTCGCACATCCTAATAGTACGAATAATGCTGTAAATAACACAGCGAATAATTTCATTGCTTTTTTCATGAAATACATCCTTTCAAGTTGTAATATACATATATTATAAATCTAATAATTCTAATATGCAAGCCTTTTTACAAAAATGGGTGCCAATGAAGGTTGACAATTGCTAACGGTTTGAATTTACTTGAAATGTGCTATACTAATCTTACAGTGAAATGGAGGAAAAAGTATGAATCAAACTGTAAAATTCTTGAAAGAACTTGTGGCAATTCCGTCACCAACTGGCTATACCAAAGATGTGCAAGACTATTTAATCGATGTCTTAAAAGATATGGGATATGAGCCAACACGTACAGCAAAAGGATTAGTGGTTGTAACAATACCTGGAGTAATAGATATGCAACAACGTGTGGTAACGGCACATATTGATACACTTGGTGCGATTGTTCGTGCAGTAAAACCAGATGGACGCTTAAAACTTGACCGTATTGGTGGATTTGCTTGGAATATGATAGAAGGAGAAAACTGTACAGTTCACGTTGCTAGCAATGGAACCACTGTTTCTGGAACAATTTTATTACATCAAACAAGCGTACACGTATATCGTGAAGCGGGAACGGTGGAGCGTAGCCAAGATAATATGGAAGTTCGTTTGGATGCGAAAGTGACAAACGAAGCCGAAACACGTGCATTAGGAATTGAAGTAGGGGACTTTGTATCCTTTGATCCACGTTTTGTCATCACACCAACAGGATTCATCAAGAGCCGTTTCTTAGATGATAAAGTGAGTGCAGCGATTTTATTAACCTTATTAAAGAAATACAAATCAGAAGGCATCACGTTGCCAGTAACGACTCACTTCATGTTCAGTTGTATTGAAGAAACTGGAACGGGAGCTAACAGTAGCATCCCAGAAAAAGCAGTCGAATTCTTAGCCGTGGATATGGGTGCGATGGGGGATGACCAACAAACAGACGAATACACCGTTTCTGTCTGTGTGAAAGATGGTTCTGGGCCTTATAACTTTGATTTCCGTCAACATCTTGTATCTCTATGTAAGGAGAAGAATATTCCATTTAAATTAGATATTTATCCTTATTATGGAAGTGACGCCTCAGCAGCAATGCGTGCTGGAGCAGAAGTGAAACACGCCTTACTCGGTGCGGGAATTGAATCAAGCCACTCTTATGAAAGAACGCATCTTGATTCGGTTGAAGCAACGCAACAGTTAGTCGATGCTTACCTTTTAAGTTCATTAGTAGAAGCTTAATAGGATGCCTTTCCAACAGTGTTTGGGAAGGCTTTTTTTGGGTTTGAAAAATTTTTGAAGAATTTTGTTGACAAGGGTTCTATCAAAGAGTATACTCTAAAACGTAAAACTTACGATTTAGAAAGTGGGAGATTTATGAACAAAAAAGAAAAGGCGATTTTAGGAGGAGCAGTAGCCCTTGGATTGCTTTTTACGTCAGGCGCCGTATTAACACAGCAACAAGCTGCATCGACTGACACAACAACCGAGGAGACAACCATTGATGCCGAGCGTATGGCAAAATACGAACAGGCAGCGAAAGAAATTAAAGACAATAAACCAAAGACAATTGTCGGAGAAGTCTTCGAGAATGGGTATTTGAAAAAACACGGAGACCATTATCACTTTGTATATGGTGCGCCACCGGCAGATGCCATTTACGAACAGAAAAAACCAGGTGCGACAACGAGCACAGTAGAAGACAATTATGTCTTCAATCCAAACGATATTGTGAGTGAAAATGAATTAGGTTTCGTTGTTCGACACGGAGATCACTTTCATTTTATTTACCGTTCACAATTAGCAAACGCACAGACAGTGACTAGAGAAGTAGAAGACAATTACGTCTTCAATCCAAACGATATTGTTAGTGAAAATGAGTTAGGCTTCGTAGTTCGCCATGGAGATCACTTTCATTTTATTTACCGTTCACAATTAGCAAACGCTCAGACCGTGACTAGAGAAGATGAAAACGGCAAGAAGAGAACGTGTAAATTATTACGCATCCCACATGGAGACCATTTCCACGATGTATTAGACTGTGGAGATGGTAGTGCTTCTTATACATTTGACGATGAACCAACTTCAAGACCGTCGACTGGTGGCAACCACACAGGAGTCGCTAGTACAATCGGGACTGTGACACCATCAAGTCCAAGTACAGCAAGCACACAACCTGTAACACCTCCTGCAACAGATATTGCGACACCGCAAGCTGAGGGGTGGACATTACAATCGCCAGAGATTCAAAAATATTTAGACTACATTGTCTATGCTTACGGCGTAGAACGAGATACGATTAAGTTCGAGTCTGTAACAAATGACAAAGGCGAGTATGTCGGAAAAGTATTTGCCTTCCAAAACATGGAACAAGGGCAAGATAAGAACCATATTCATCCTTGGGTGATTCCATTGAAACGTTTTGAAGTGCCAAACTCTGACCCATCGATTCCTGCAGAAGTGAGACTTTCTCAGGAGATTGATTTAATTGCAAGACGTATGGGGATTTCTCGTACAGCGATTCGTATTGTGAATGGACGCTTCGATATTCCGCACGGTGACCATAGTCACTCCATGAATATCGTCAACAAAGATGGTATCGAAGCCTATGAGAAAAATAAACTTCCAGTCATTGTGCCTCCATTTGTGGCAGGAGATGTGAATGTGAATGACGTTTTTGCCAAAATCGATGAAGTCAAAGCGCGTGCCAGTGAAAAATACAAAGATGATCCAGTGACATTCAACCGTATTTTAGTAGCCTTGAACGAATATAAAGAACAAGTGCAATTAAAAGGGAACTCAACAGAAGGATTCGTCAAAGGATTGGAACGCTTCGAGGCGCAAACGATTAATCACGAGACAGTCGCTGCAGAAGAAGTAAGTCCTGAAGAACAAAAGATGAACGCGACTCACGAAGAAACGGTTCGTATGGTTGGTGAGTTGAACTTACAAGACTACGGCGTAACGGCTGACGAGTTAAAAGACTTAGCTTCAAAAGCGCGTGCATCCAATACAGAAGAGCAAGTGAACGCGATTCGTTCATTAGTACAAGCGTTACGTGATGCCAACGACCGTATTAGTATTGAAGGAATGCGTTACTTATACTTCTTAACACAACACGTTTTAGACCAAGAATTACCTGCTACGCTTCGTGAAGAAGTGGCAAGCTTAATTAAGCGTTATATGGGTTCACGATTGAACTTTGCGACGACACCTGTTGAATCACTTATCATCGAGTCTTATCGTGCAAAATTAGCGATTAAGGAATCTCATGCGAAATCCGATGGTAAAGTCGATGCAACAATCGGAAAGAATCTAAAAGAAATTTTAACGCCAGCTTCTGAGGAAGAACAAAGCATTTTTCAAGAAGCAAAAGACTTCGCTGAAATGGCGCTAGATGAATCGGATAAAGATAACAGCACTCCGAAGAGCTCTATTCTAGATGTAAAACCTTCAGAGGAAAAACCATCCGAAGAAACAACAACGACACAAAGCGAAACGACAGAAACAACAGAAACAACAGAAACAACAGAAACAACAGAAAGTACGACCGCTTCTGTAGAGACAACAGAAGAAACAACGGCTACAACAGAAGCCGCTACAACAGAAGCCGCTACAACAGTAGAAACAACAACTGTTGAACAATAGAACTTTTAAGCACGTAACTCTTTGAAAAAGAAGAGTTGCGTGTTTTTGTTTCCTATGAATAGGTGGTTTAGCGGTATTTATGGTATACTAATACAGCATTCTAGTTGAAGGAGGGATTTAAATGGCAGTCATGCATTTTGGCGAAAACAATACTTGGATTAACATTAATTCAGATTTAATCAGTGAATATTCATCCATTTACGATACGTATGAAATTGATGATGAGATGATTGAATACGCGCTGGATAAAAACGAACGCGCGCATATGGAGTATAATCGCCGAACGAAGACTTTGGTGGTCATTTATAATGTCCTCAACTTATCGCGCGAAGAAAATCATTACGATACGATTCCGTTGACGTTTATCGTACGACAAAATCAGATCGTCACGATTTCCAATGCGCAAAATGAATATATTATTGATCAAATTCGTGAAGAGCTGGAAGAGAATATGCATTGGAGCGTATTTAATTTCTTATTGCATAGCTTATTTGCGATTTCGGAAAACTATTTCCCAGTTATCGAAAAGTTAAATAAAGAACAACAAAATATTAGTAAATTGCTCCGAAAGAAAACCACAAAGGATAATTTGTTCCGTTTATCTGACTTGGAGATTGAAGGGATGTATTTAGTTTCTGCGACGAAGCAAAATGCGGTAGTATTAGAGCAACTGAAGACGCAACAAGCCTTCAAGGAACTCGACGATTCTGAAAGAGAGCAGTTGGAAGATAACATCATCGAAGCGAATCAATTAGTAGCGATGACAGAGTTACATCTTCAAATCTTGCATCAAATCGCAAACACGTATAACAATGTATTGAATAATAACTTGAACGACACGATGAAATTCTTAACGGGCATCTCGATTTTAATGACGATTCCGGATATTGTGACGGGATTCTTTGGGATGAATGTGCAGATTCCATTTACGGAGTTTAGACACGGATGGGCGATCATTCTTTTGATTATCGCATTCGGTTGGATAGGCGTGTCGCAGATTATCAAGCGCATTATGAAAGATTAACCCAAAACACCTTCCTACTTGATAGGAAGGTGTTTGTTTGTGTGTGCTAGGTTTTTATCTGTGCTCAGATATATGATTACTACGAATCCTTGCGGATTTGTTTATTGTAGCTGTAACGTTGCACCGGCGCAAGCCTTGGTCTTGCGCCTAAAAAGCCTCAAAAAGGGAGTAAGGAATAAATTCCTAACTCCCTTTAATTCGCATTTTTTGCTTTTTCACGTTACTGCTACAATAAAATCCACAAGATTCTCCGTAATCATTTGCTGGGTAAGCACGTAAAAAACTACTTCCTATCCAGTAGGAGTGTTTTTGGAAATCTGCGAAGAGCCTATCTAACCTCATTTTGGAAGAGAAAAACTATTTTAATTTTTTAGCTTTTTCGGTGTTGGCGAAGTGGAGTTTGGCCACTTTACCGAGGAGTTCCATGCCACCGTGTTTTAAAATAGTGGCTGCTGCTTTATCGACGTTGGCACCGGCACCGCTTGGGAGTTCATATCCGTATTCAGCGCTTAGAGAGTCTAGGCCATCAAGGAAGGCGCATCTGGCAATCATGGATGCTGCCGCAACGGCGATATGGTGACTTTCGCCTTTTGTAATAAAGTATGTTTTCTTCTTATCGACAAGGTCTTGGCCTTTGAGATAACGGTAATACAAGTCTGGTTTACAGAATTGGTCGATTAAGTACGCTTCTGGAACCTCAGGAGCGAGTTTTTCGCTTAAGAGACGGAACGCTTGGTTATGAAGCAGCGCCTTCATCTCGTTTAGATTTTTAACTTGTTGGACTTCGTTATATTTCTCTGGCCAAAGCGTTAATAACTTATAAGGCACAGCTTCTTTGATTTTTGGAACGAGAGCCTTAATTTGTTCGTCCGTCATATCTTTAGAATCGCGAACGCCCATCGCTTTTAATGTTGCGATATTTTCTTTTGAAACATAAGCCGCCGCAACCGTCAGTGGACCAAAGTAAGCGCCGTTTCCGACTTCATCGCTTCCGATGATGCTCCAAGTCGCAAAACCTTCTGGAAGAGTCGACTCTTCGAGGGCTTTCTTTGTAGTGACATCCATCGATTGTTCGAGGTGGTTCTTTTGGATAAAGTCTTCAATGCCTTTTCCTTGGAAGAGAACCTTACCCGATTTATAGGCCGTAATCGATAAACCGTCGATCTTTAGACGCAATGTTGCGTGTGGTGGAGGAGATTGCATGTATGAAGCGTAGGTTGCTCCAAGTGTTGCAATTTGCTCAGGTGATAAAATTAAAGTTAATGAATTCATGTCGTTCCCCCTTTTCTTTTTAGCATACCATGACAAATTTCATCCGTCCACTCTCTAAAAAAGTGGATTATTAGTGTATTTTTTAAATGAAAAATGGTAAAATAAGGTGATATTATGGAGAAAGTGAGAGGGTCTTTTGTGAATCAACCAAAAACAAGAGTAAAAGCAACGATTTCAGGGAAATCTTATACGATTATTGGTCGTAAGTCGCAACAAGAAATGCAAAGTATTGTGCGTGTCTTACAAGAACAATTAGACCAAATCACTCGAGTATCTGACAAATTGTCGACGGAAGAAGTGGCGCTTCTTGCAGCCATCAACGCCATCTCGAATCAATTTGAAAAGCAAGAAGAAGTGGTCGCATTGAAGAAACGTGTAGAGCAGTTGGAAAAAGAATTGCGCTCCGTTCAACATAAACGCCCTTCGATTGATGCAAATAGAAAACAAGAATTAGAAAAACAATTTGAATTACAACAAGATTTGTTGAGAAGGTAGGGTTCAATGGTAACGTTAATTATTTTATTTTATTTATTAGTTGGTGTGTATACTGGAATGCGCCGAGGATTAACTTTAGAACTCGTGTATATCGCAGGATACTTCATCACATTCCTAGTTGCGATGTTCACTTACGAAGGACTCGCGAAGTTCTTATCGGTGTACATCCCATATCCATCATACATTCCTGGAAATCACTTAGCGATTTTCACAGAAGCCCAAGCGATGTCACTCGACCAATCATTCTATAAATTGGTTGCATTCCTAGTCATCATGATTCTAGGATGGTTAGTGGTTCGATTCCTTGGATATGTCGCTAGCGAATTAACATTCTTACCGCTATTGAAACAATTCAATACGATCGGTGGAGCGGCACTTGGATTCCTGATGAACTACTTATTCATTTACTTTGTACTTTACGCAGTAGCGATGATTCCGCTGGCACCAGCACAAAAAATTATCGAAGGTGGATTGCCAAACTTCATCATCACAAAAACACCAATTGTAACGCCAATCGTTTCAAGTTGGTTATTACCTAAATAAAACCTCGAAGCGTGGAACAAACTTGTTCCACGTTTTTTAAGAAAGAAGGACTGTTATGAATTCGAAAATCGAAAAGGTTTTAGAATTTTCCAAAATTAGAACACAACTGGCCGAATATGCGACTTCCGAAAAAGGAAAGCAAATGATTAAGGAACTTCCGATTGAAGTCGATGCAAAGGCCATTCAACATAAAATCGAAGAAACAACTGATGGAGTGGAGTTACTCCGTCTCAAACAAGGGATTCCAATTCCACGATTGAAAGATATTAGTTTTGCTTTGAAACGTCTAGAGCTAGAAGCAGGGCTGAATGGACGCGAATTAAGTGATATCCTACGTGTGTTAACAACAACGCATGAGGTTGAGCGTTTCTTTGAAAAAGTCGAAGAAGAGGAAATTGCACTAAAACGTGTGCCTCGTTTGGTCGAAAAACTCGAAAGTATTCCAGAGGTGACAAGCGAACTAGAAGCCTCTATTCGTGAAGATGGGTATGTTTTAGATAGCGCGTCTCCAACTTTACACGGGGTTCGTGTGGGGATTCAAAAGACGGAACAAGATATTCGTCGTCAAATGGATCAATACCTTACAGGAAAGAATGCGCAATATTTAAGCGATACGATTATCACAATTCGTAATGACCGTTATGTACTTCCTGTAAAAGCAGAGTATAAATCAGTCTTTGGCGGAACGGTCCATGACCAAAGTTCAACGGGGCAAACGCTCTTTATGGAGCCACAAGCAGTCGTGAATTTAAACAACAAGCTTCGTGAGTATCAAATCCAAGAGAAGCGCGAAGTAGAACGTATCCTTTGGGAATTGTCTCAAAAACTCATGCCTTATACGAATTCACTGCATCAAAACCATTATGTATTGGCACGTCTGGATGTAGTGAATGCAAAAGCGCTGTACGCTCATGAATTGAGAGCAACAGAGCCAATTATCGACGCTAATAATTACGTAGCTCTCTGGCAAGCTTGGCATCCGCTTTTAGAGCGTGAGAAGGCTGTAGCAAACGATATTATTCTTGGTGAAGAGTATCAAGCCATTGTCATTACAGGACCGAATACGGGTGGGAAGACCATTCTCTTGAAGACGGTCGGTGTGATTCAATTGATGGCACAGATGGGGCTGTATATTCCTGCGGGTGAAAATAGTCGTGTGGGGATCTTTACAGAGATTTTTGCGGATATCGGAGATGAACAATCAATTGAGCAAAACCTATCGACGTTCTCCTCTCATATGTCGAATATCGTGTCTATTTTGAAACAAATCAACGATAAGAGCTTGCTTTTAATCGACGAAATCGGTTCGGGGACTGACCCACAAGAAGGCTCGTCTCTTGCGATTGCGATTCTTGATTATATTGCAAGTAAGCAAAGTTATGTGATTGCCTCAACGCACTATCCTGAGTTGAAAGCATACGGCTATGACCGCCCTAAGACGATTAATGCGAGTATGGAATTTGATGGGGATACCCTTCAACCAACCTATCAACTTTTACTAGGAGTACCAGGACTTAGTAATGCTTTTGATATTTCAAAACGTCTCGGCTTACCATCGATTATCATCTACCAAGCGCGCGGACTTCTATCTGAAGAAGACCAAGACTTGAATGCGATGATTAGTGACTTGGAACAAAAACGTCGCCGTGCGCAACGTGATGCCGATAAGACGCGTCATCAGTTAGAATTGAGTACGCAGTTACTTGAGGATTTACAACGCGAAACAGAGCAATTCCAAGCGAATAAAGCGCGTCTCTTAGAAGAGGCGAAAGAACGTGCGAATACGTTAATTGAGCAGAGTCAAGATGATGCGGATAAGATTTTATCTGAAATTCGTGAGCTTCAATTAAGAAGTAAGCAAAGTACTGTTAAAGAGCATGAAATGATTGAGAAGAAAACGGCGTTGAAAGACTTGAAGCATGAGCAAGCCTTGAAGAAAAACAAGGTGCTTCGCAAAGAAAAAGCGAAGAAGGCGCTGCAAGTCGGACAAAGTGTCGAGGTTCTTTCGTTTGGTCAACGCGGTACGCTTGTTGAAAAGGTGAACGACAAGGAATGGGTGGTTCAAATGGGAATCATCAAGATGAAGATTGCCGTTGAGGATCTTTCTCCAATTGCCGAAGCGCAAGAGGCCAAGCAACAAGTCATCGTGAAGAGTGCGCGTGCCAGTCACGTTTCTTCTGAACTAGACCTTCGCGGAAAACGATACGAAGAAGCGATGAAGGATCTAGAGTTATATCTGGATGCTGCGATTCTAGCGAACTATCCACGCGTGACGATTATTCATGGACGTGGAACAGGGGCCATCCAACAAGGCGTTCATAAGGTGCTACGTAGCCACCGTTCTGTCGCAAGTTTTGAATTTGCACCGATGAATACGGGTGGAAATGGAGCGACCATCGTAACCTTTAAGTAAACCGTGAGCAGAATAGTTGGTCGCAAGTAGGGGGCTTGCTATACTAGGTTTGTAGAAAAAGGAAAGGATGATTCGAATGGTAAAATCATTAACAGATAAAAACTTTGCAGAAGAAACTAAAAATGGAGTAGTCTTAGTAGACTTCTGGGCAACTTGGTGTGGCCCATGTCGTATGCAAGGTCCAGTAATTGATCAATTAGACGAAGAAATGGGAGATAAAGTAACTTTTACTAAAGTAGACGTTGACGAAAACCCAGAAACAGCTCGTGCATTTGGCATTATGAGCATCCCAACATTGCTTATCAAAAAAGATGGCGAAGTCGTTGATAAAGTAGTTGGCTACCATGCTAAAGAACACTTAGAAGAAATTTTAGAAAAATACTTATAAAATCTAAAGTCTCCGAACGCTTGATATATCAAGGTTTTTCCTTGGTATGTCAGGCGTTTTTTTATTTTGTTCAAAAATATTTTCGAAAAGGTGTTGACAAATTTTAGTTTTGGTTTTATAGTTAGTTACACAAGTAACTAACCGATTAACATAAAGTGATCATGAACAAGGAGGTGCGTTATGAAATTTGATTTTCAAAGTGATATCCCGTTATTTCAACAAGTAGCGAATCAATTGGAAGAAGAAATCTTCCATGAAGTCTACAAAGAAGGAGATCAAGTACCGTCGACAACTGAGATTTCCACAGGATATCAAATCAATCCAGCAACGGTATTGAAAGGAATGAACTTACTCGTGAGCGAACAAATACTTGAAAAACGAAGAGGTCTTGGAACGTTTGTAGCAGAAGGGGCCAGAAAAATTATCTTAAGCAAGAAGCAAAATGAATTTGCCAATCAAATGGTGCCAAACTTCTTAAAAGAAGCACAAGCGCTCGGTATTACGAAAGACGAATTAGTAAAAATCATCGAAGGAGGCTTCCAATAATGAGTATTGAAGTCAAGGATTTAAAGAAGAAGTTTTTAAAAAAAGAAGCGGTAAAAGGAGCAACATTCACGATTGAACCTGAAAGTATTATCGGGTTGCTCGGACGAAATGGTGCCGGGAAAAGTACAGTGCTCAATATGATTGCACGCCGCATCGAAAAGACAAGCGGGGACATCACTCTTGACGGGGTGGACCTTCATAAAACAGCAAACGCGATGCATGAAGTGTACTTATCCAGTTCTGATAACTGGTTCCCGCAAGAATCTAAATTTAAAGATCTCCTTGCTATCTATAAAGTGACTTATCCAGAATTTGATATGGAATTTGCCCAAGACCTTATCAAAGTGTTCGATGTGAATGTGAAGCAAAAATACTCAAAAGCCTCAACAGGGTATAAAAGTATCATGAAGATTATCTTGGCGCTGGCAAACCCTAGCGAATATATCTTCTTAGATGAACCAGTGCTTGGGCTTGATGCGAACCACCGCCATATCTTTAACAAGAAATTGCTTGAAGCGTATGCGCGCCGTCCTCGTACATTTGTCATCGCAACGCATTTAATCGAAGAAGTTGCTTCCATTTTAGAAAAAGTGATTGTTATTAAAGACGGATTGGTCACAGAAGAAGTGTTGGTCGAAGATATTCTTCGTAAAGGATACGTCGTAAGTGGTGCATCCCCATTAGTACAAGAATATGTTGCCGATAAGAAAGTTCTTGAAACAGAACAAATCGGAAACTTTACAAGAAGCGTGGTGATTGGTGCTATTGGAGAAACACAACCAGGATTAGAGTTTTCTCCATTAACATTACAAGATTACTTTATCTCAATCACTCGAAAGGAGAATGAATAAGATGAACCGTTTATTATCAGTTGTCAGCATGGGATTAGCTAGAAGATGGAAAACAATTTTAATGTTCTTAGGAGCTTGGTGGATTATTACAAGTTTCTTAATGAAGATTTTTGCAAATGGGGACCTTAGCACATTCGGTACTTATTTCCCAATTTACTTCGATAATGAAATTGCAATTATCCTATTACTGATCGGAATTGGATATATCGTTGAACAATTCCGTCTAGAAAGCCAATTAGGATTAACAAGAAAAGAACAAATCGAAAGCTTATTCATTCAAACGCTTGTCGATTCTGGAATCATCACACTTATTTACGCCTTATTAATTCCACTAAGAAATGGAGTTTCACTCGGCACAGTAACCATTCAATCAATTTTAGGGGACCTATTTGACCCAGAAAATATCGTGATTAGCATCGCAGTTCTTTTCGTGAAGGTTGTTCTAATTCACTTAATCGCAAATGTTATTGGGATTGTTCTTAATAAAATTAATCAAAAGGCAGGCATCTTCGCATTATCAGGAGTGTTCATGCTTACTGCATTAATCGGTGGAAGTGCTTTTAGACGAGTTAGTGATGGCCAAATGCCAGAATTTATAAAAGCTCTTCTAGAATTCATCAACCTTATTACAACACATAAAGTTGAATCTATTTCTATCGCATTAGTGATTCTAGTGGTGCTTCAAATCCTCGTTACAAGAAAACACCAAAGCATCACTCCAGACTAAAATCTATCCTAGAACTCCTGCACGTCAGGAGTTCTTTTTGTTTAGGGCGGAGGTTTCTCCCCTTTCTTTTTTAGTCACCTAGTTGTATCGCAAAAAGTTATGAGCACCAGTGTTTGAATGAAAAGGCTGGAGGAGTCAAACGGAGTGCTTATCGGATTCTATAGTGTGAGTAATAGCGAGCGTAACTGATGCGAATTAGCAGTAGTTAGGAATTTATTCCTTACTACTGCTTTGAGGCTCAGTAGGTGAGAGACCACGGCTCGAACCGATACAGCTATTACAAACACTATGAAGATATCCGATAAAGGCACGCAGTGTAGACCCTCCAAAGCCTTTTCATTCAAACACCGAAGGTGGAGTTCCGTTGATTAACTTTTTCATAAACCAAACCACTTTTGAATCAGCGTTACGCGAACTATGGTATACTATAGAAGACTAAAGAAAGAAAGGTTGAGAAACCATGAAAAGACCAATCGGGTTTATCGATTCGGGCGTTGGCGGTCTTACTGTCCTCAAAGAAGCCCTCAAACAATTACCAAACGAATCCATGATCTTCCTTGGCGATTCAGCACGTTGCCCATACGGTACACGACCAGTTGAAGAAATCCGCCAATATACATTAGAAATGGTGCAATTTTTACTAGAGAAAAATATTAAAATGCTTGTGATTGCCTGTAATACCGCGACTGCAGTGGTGCTAGAAGAATTACAAAACACATTAACGATTCCAGTCGTTGGAGTGATTCAACCAGGTAGCCTTGCAGCTATCAAGCAAACGAAGAATGACCGCATCGGTGTACTTGGAACAAACGCGACGATTGCTAGTAAAGTGTATCCAAAGACCATGCATGACAAGAATAAGGATATTGAAGTCTTTGATATTGCTTGTCCGAAATTTGTACCGATTGTTGAAAGTAATCAATCAGATACAACTGAGGCAGAAGAAGTGGTTCGCGAAACCTTGCGTCCATTAGAAGGAACAGCGGTTGATACGGTGATTCTAGGCTGTACGCATTATCCATTGCTTCGTCAAACGATTCAAAAAGTGGTAGGAGATGGCGTCACATTAATTGACTCAGGCGCAGAAACAGTTTCCAGCGTGAGTGCGTTATTAGATTATTGCAAATTAAGCGAAACGCCTGAATCGAATCCCAAACCAACTCTTGAAATTTATACAACTGGAGAAGCAAGCCTCTTTGAAGAAATTGCTGAAAACTGGTTGAATCGAACAGGTCTGAAGGTGAAAAAAGTGACACTTAAAGAAGAAGTAAAACCCGTCGAATTGAAAAAAGAAATTGTGATTGCAACCAATAATGTTGGGAAAGCCAAAGAGTTTGCGGAGATTTTTGAGCCAAAAGGATACTCTGTAAAGACACTGCGAGATTTTCCAGAATTAGAAGAAGTCGAAGAAACAGGAACAACCTTCGAAGAAAATGCACGTTTGAAAGCTGAGACGATTGCGAATGAGCTTCAAACAATCGTATTAGCGGATGACTCTGGTCTCTGCGTCGATGCGTTAGACGGTCAACCAGGAGTATATTCTGCACGTTTTGCCGGCGAACCAAAGAGCGATGCAGCAAATAACGCCAAACTCTTATCAGAACTTGGCGGACTCGTTGGAGAAGAGCGCTCGGCTCACTTTACTTGTTGCTTAGTGCTAGCTGCACCAAATAGCGAGTCACTAGTGGTTCAAGCAGAATGCCCAGGTCAAATCGCGACACTTCCAGCTGGGGATAGCGGATTTGGATACGATCCATTATTTGTTGTGCCTGAGTATGGTAAGACTTTTGCGGAACTAGGAATGGATATTAAAAATAAAATTAGCCACCGTGCGAAAGCCATCGAATTGCTTGTTAGCCAGTGGGAAAAATGGACTCATGAGTTAAATCAAACGGAGGAATAATTATGAAAATTGTCGTTGTCAGTGATAACCATGGACAAGAGTTAACATTAAAGAGAATCTTCGACCACTATGCAGGAAGTGATGTGACATTCGTGCATACAGGAGATTCAGAATTTCCTTATAAAGATGAACGCCTATCGCATTGTATTCGTGTAACAGGAAACTGTGATTACGACCCAGAGTATCCACGTTCTGAAGTGTTTACGCTAGAGGGCATTAATTTCTTCGTAGCGCATGGGCACTTCGAATATGTGAACACAGGTCGCGAGTATTTAGCCAATGCGGCTAAAGAAATGGGAGCGCGTGTCGCATTTTACGGACATACGCATAAACTAAATGCAGAGAATGTTAACGGGGTGCTTTGCATCAATTCAGGGTCAACGAATTATCCTCGTGGTAGCTATGAGGGGACTCCGTCGTATGCAGTACTGGATATTCTTTCTAAAGACAAATTACGCTTAACGTATTACACAACAAAACATGAAGTATTAGATGGCCTCGTTTTAGACTATACGTGGTCTGATGAGGGAGGGTATACGCTTGATTCATAAACGAATCCAGGAGTTGTTACTTGAAGACCGTGATAAACTCTTTATCGATGCGGAAAAAGTAGCCATTCTTCAAGAGGATCATACATTGGAACACGCGATGCTTGTGTTGACGAATGTGCGTTATTCACTCATTCCTGTATTGAATAAGGAAAATAAAATTGTAGGCCTGATTTCACTGGCGATGATTTTACATAAAATCACGGGTGTGGAACAAATTCATATGAATCAGTTAGGAA
Organism: Granulicatella sp. 20925_1_28; assembly: GCF_041433575.1. Classification (NCBI taxonomy): domain Bacteria; kingdom Bacillati; phylum Bacillota; class Bacilli; order Lactobacillales; family Carnobacteriaceae; genus Granulicatella; species Granulicatella sp. 20925_1_28. The sequence goes on along the minus strand of NZ_JAPWBS010000014.1, from coordinate 26,248 downwards.
AATACAAAGTGCGTGAAGTCATGCGTACGGAGTTTCCAATCATTCATCAGGATACGCAAGTGGAAGATGTGTTAAATGAGCTTGTGGATGAAAGTTTTATTTGTATTGGGAATGAGGAGGATGAGTTTGTAGGGATTGTGACGAGGAAGGAGCTTTTAAAGCGCATCAACTTCATGGTACATGAACTCACCCGCAAATATGATTTTGTGGAAAAAGAAAATAGTAAATAAACCAATTACTTTAGAGTCCTTTGGATATTCAGATAGTAATCATTGTAGCTGTATCGGACTGAGCCTTACGTCTCAGTTCCTATCGAGCCTCAAACTGGCGCTAGAAAATAAATTTTCAAGCACCAGTAATTCGCATCGATTACACTCGCTACGATGATTACTACATTATCCAAAGGACTCTTTGTAATGGGTTTATTCAAATTTGAGTGAGTTTATGTGCCATTCCGTAGAAAGTAGAGGAAATGTGAGGAAAGAATCTGCATCCCAATTGGAAGGTTCATGTTGAGTTTCTTAGAGCACAAAGCGATTTCTTTTTAGGAATTCTAGATAATAGCTATAATGGGGCACCAGCTCGAGTCTTTCATCTCTCGCTTTAAAAGCCTCAAAAAGGGAGTAAGACCAAAGACAAAAACGGGATCACAGTGTGAGCCCGTTTTTCTTTGTAGTCTTACCCCCGCAAGGCTGATTAGGAGTAAGCGAATCACGAGTGATGAAGCTTAATTCAATCAGCTACTGCGTCTATTTTTATAAAGTTTTTTATGTATGGAATAAATTCCTTACGCCCTTTAATTCGCATTTTATGCGTATGCCCATTATTGCTATTATAGAATTCCTCGGAATCTCTGTAGCTTATTTTTATAATGCAGATGAGTTATATACCATTCCGTAAGAAGGAGAGAGGAAGGAATAGGGTGTGGTGCATCCTATGGAGTGGATTATAAGGAAACAAAAAAAGAAGGCGTGGGCCTTCTTTTTTAATTGGTTGTATATGGGATGACTGGTGAAGAAAGGTCGATGCCTTTTTGCAACAGTGCTTCTTGATAAAGGGTGAGGTAACGCTTGTAAGTGGCGTGTTGTAAACCGTTCTTTGTCATCAGTGCGATGGTGAACACAAATTGGCCGTTTGGCTTGGTTTGTGGGCCAACGATATTTGGTGGTGATGCCAATGCGTCGTCTGTTTCGGCATATTGTTTGTGTACGGCTTCGATGGTTTCATAGACGCTCTTCAAGTCGACGTTACTGCTAATTGGAAGTTCGATTAAAGCGCGCATATTTCCACGAGATTGGTTGCTGACAACAGTGATATTGCGGTTTGGAATGTAGTGCAGTGTTCCGTCATATCCGCGAACTTGTGTAGTACGGACTCCGACGCTTGCAATGGTTCCAGAAATGTTGTTGATTAAAACGGCATCTCCAACTTCGAATTGACGTTCGAGTAGGATGAAGAGACCATTGATCACATCTGATAGGAAACCTTGTGCGCCAAGACCAAGTGCAACCCCAGCAATTCCAGCCCCTGCGAGTAAGCTAGAGATTGGAACCCCGATAATCGAGAGAATCCAGTAGATTAAGATGAAGTATAAGAAATAATCGAGCATATTTTCTAAGAGCTTCACGATTGTCTTTTGTCTGTTTTCGCTTTGACGAACGACTTTCACAGAGGAAAGAATAGTTTTCTTAAATAGAAAATGTAAAAATTTCTTTCCAAAGTAGAATAGTAGGAATAATAAAATTAATGATAATAATTTCGTAAAAACATTAGATAAAATGGATTCCCAATCAAAGGAATTCCAGTAATTCGTAAAGAAATTTGAAATGGAATCTATCCATAAGACGTTGTGCATATTTGTCACCCTTTATTAGTAATAAAATAAGTGTACCATATGTAAAAAATGATTGAAAGTAGTGCAGTTTCAAGTATTAATTTTATGGTATTTTTCATGAGAAAGTGTTATCATTAATTTATACTATAAGATTGGAGGAATGGCTCAATGACAGGTGTTGAGATTGCTGCATTAATTGCTGCATGTGCTTTATTAGCATTAGTGGTTTTTGTAATTGTCAAAGTATCACCGATTTTATCAAGATTAAATAAAACCGTTGATAACGTGAATCATTCATTAGAAGTCATTACAAAAGATGTTGATAGTCTTTCAATTGAAGTTGAAGGATTATTAAATAAAGCAAATGTACTTGTAGATGACGTGAACGGCAAACTTAGAGTGACAAATCCGTTGTTTATAGCGGCAGGCGATTTAGGTGTGACGATTTCTGATGTAAATACATCATCTCGTAATCTAGCAACAAAAGCAGTGAAGCTTTCAAAAACAAGCCGTGCAGTTGCGGCATTTAATTTTGGAAGAACGATTCTTTCAAAGAAGAAAAAAGTAAAATAACGAAACGGAGTGTTGAACATGAGTAAATCAGGTGGATTTTTATTAGGAGCATTTATCGGAGCGTCTGCAGCAGCAGTAACAGCTTTATTATTTGCACCAAAATCAGGTAAAGAATTACGTGAAGATTTAGCGAAAGAAGCAGATCGCTATAAAGAACAATTATCAGAATACGGTGAAATCGCACGTGCAAAAGGTGTTGAATTTGCAGAAGTAGCTAAAACTTCAACACAAGATATCCGCATTAACTTACAAGAACAAGCTGGCCACTTAAAAGAACAAGTTTCTAAACAAGCAGCTAACTTAAAAGACCAAGTTGCAGTACACACTGAAAACTTAAAAGGCCAATTTAGCGAAACAGTTGATAAAGTAAAAGAAAACTTTGCTAAACACAAAGAAGACTCAGCTGAAGTGGTTGCTGAATTAGCAGAAAACGTTAAAGAAAAAGCTGAAGACGTTAAAGAAAAAGCAGAAGACGTTAAAGAAGAAGCTTAATTTCATTAATAAACAACGAAAGCCTGGGGATTTTCCCAGGCTTTTTATTTTTTGATTAGAATTCATATTTAACGGCTGTGAATAGTTTTGCACCGTCTTTTGTAACGGCTAGGCAGTCTTCGATACGAACGCCGTAGTCACCTGAAATATACACACCAGGTTCAACAGAGAAGCACATCCCTTCAACGAGTTCCATATCATTTCCTTCCATAATTGAAGGGAATTCATGAACGCTTTGTCCAATTCCGTGTCCAAGGCGGTGGATAAAGTATTCACCATATCCAGCTTCTGCGATAATGTCACGAGCAATTTTATCAATTTCGCTAGCTTTCATGCCAGGTTTTACTGATTGGATAGCTGTATCGTGTGCTTTTTGTACAATGTCATAGATTTCTTGATGGCGTGGGTCTTTCGCGCTTTCGCTTCCAAAGAAGACCGTACGAGTAATGTCACTTGCGTAGCTATCGACCATCGTTCCTAGGTCAAAGAGGACCCATTCGTTTTCTTTAAGGGTACGGTCTCCAGGTTCACCGTGAGGATCCGCAGCGTGGTCTCCAAAGAGCACCATTGTATCAAAGCTCATTTGAGAGACACCTAGTTTTTTCATTTCGAATTCGATAATGGCAACGACTTCGCGTTCTGTAATGCCAACTTTCAAGGCCTTCTTTCCAATTTCAATGGCTTTATCGGCAAAGGTTCCTGAGTAGACGAGTTTATCGATGGCCTCTGCGTCTTTTACGAGACGAAGTTGTTGCACGACTGGCGTTAAGTCCACTGAGAACTGAATACCAGGGAAGTGCTTTTGCAATTGTTCAGCTGCAAAGAGTGAGAAGTCCACTTTTTCCACGGCGAAATTAAGCTCTGTAGGGAAGTGTTCCTTAATCGCATCTGATAAGAGTTTCCAACCATCTTCATGGTCTTGATAACTCTTCACGATAAAGCCGGGCTCAGCTTTTTGAGCGACTTGATGTTCTAATGCTGGAACGAAGAGTAGCGGAGTAGCACCGGGTGTATATACAAGGGCTACAATTCGTTCATGTGGTTCTGTTGAGAATTTCGTCAAAAGACGAATGGTCTCTGGATTTTGGATAAAAACAATCGGATTTTGTTTTTCTTTCATTTCACTTTCCAATTGCATAAAAGTAGCGTTTAGTTTCATAATTTCATCTCCTTGAATCTATTGTAGCATATTATTACATCAATGATGTAAATAGTTTCAAAAATTATATGAAAATTGTTGTTAAACGCTTGCAAAAGATTTATGAAAGTGCTACCCTAAGATTAGATGAAAAGATGCACAAAGGAGATTTGTAGATGGAAAAGCAAACAATTACGATTTATGATGTTGCTCGTGAAGCAAATGTATCCATGGCTACTGTATCACGTGTAGTAAATGGGAACCCTAACGTAAAACCAGCAACTCGTAAGAGAGTGCTAGATGTTATCGATGAATTAGATTATCGTCCAAATGCCGTTGCTCGTGGACTTGCAAGTAAAAAAACTACGACTGTTGGAGTCATCATTCCAGATGTCACAAACCTTTACTTTGCGAGCTTAGCGCGTGGGATTGATGACATTGCGACAATGTATAAATACAATATTATTCTAGCGAACTCAGACCAAAATAATCATAAAGAAATTCAAGTGTTAAACACATTATTGTCAAAACAAGTAGATGGTATTTTATATATGGGAAACCATTTAACACCTGAATTACGCACTGAAATTATTCGTTCTAAAACACCAATCGTTTTAGCAGGAACAATGGATGCGGAACATGAAATTGCGTCTGTCAATATTGATTATAAAGAAGCGACTCAAGAAGCGGTTGAAACATTAATTGAAAACGGACATAAGAAAGTGGCTTTCGTAACTGCTGCATTGAAAAATATAGCTTCTGTAGATTTACGTTTAGAAGGATATAAAGCTGCTTTAGATAAAGCGGGTATTAAATTCGATTCTAAATTAGTATACGAAGTGCCATTGACATACCATGCAGGTGAATCAGTCGCAGAACGTATTCATAAAGCTGGCGTAACAGCTGCAATCGTAACAGACGACGAAACTTCAGTAGGATTATTAAATGGATTAATCGACTTAGGAATTAAAGTTCCTGAGAAATTTGAAATCATCTCAAGCAATAACTCTAAATTAACGAAGATGACACGTCCAATTCTTTCAACAATTGCACCACCTTTATATGATATTGGTGCCGTAGCAATGCGTCTATTGACGAAGATTATGAACAAAGAAGAGATTGTGGAATCTGAAATTACATTACCTTACAAGATTGAGTTACGAAACACAACAAAGTAAGAAAAAACGAACAGCCTATCACATAGAATAGGCTGTTTTTTATACTATAGAGAATAGAAGGAAATAACAGAAAGGCTGGACATTATTCAGCCTTTCTGTTATTTAGATTAACGTGCTTTTGTTGTTTGAGGTTGAGGGGTAGGCGCCTGAGTTGCTGGCGCTTGAGTTGTTGGTGCTTGAGTTGTCTCAGGTTTCTTTTCTTCTTTCTTTTTCTCCTCTTCTTTTTTCTTATCGCTAGAAGATGAAGATTTATTCCAGAATCGATTTAATTCTTCTGGAGTTGCACCTACCATAAAGTCGTATTTTGGATTCATAGGAGGGAAATCCTTCTTGAACCAATCAGTAGTCATTGAACCGCCAATCGAGTACGTACCACCATTTTCTGCTTTAAATGAACCTGCTTTTGTACCAGTTGTTGATACAACAGAATCACGATATACAGAGTCTGGTTGCGTAAAGCTTGTTTCTTTACCAATCAATTCAGGGTTTGCTTCGTATGCAGCTCTCATCAAGTTCGTCCATTGACGTTGACTACGCATCGTTGGTTCGCCGTATCCGTCGCCACCAGTAATCGCGTATCGAGCGTTATAGAAGTTGTCATATCCGATCCATGAACCAAGAGTAACTGTTGGAGTGTAAGCTACAAACCAGTTATCAATCTCGTTTTCTGAAGTACCTGTTTTACCAGCTAAATCAGAACTGAATCCCATATTTCCTTTAATGTTATAGAAGATAGTAGAGCTTGCGATATCTTGTAACATGTTGGTTGTTAAGAACGCTGTTGCATCTGAGAAGACGCGCTCTGATTTATCTTCGTGTTGGTAAATCACATTTCCACGAGAGTCTTCAATCTTTTCGATTAAGTATGATTCGTGGTGTTCACCGCCATTAGCCAGTGTTGAGAAGGCACTTGTTTGTTCTCTTACAGAAGGACCTGTTCTCGTACCACCGATTGAAAGGGCGATATTTTGATATTCATCTTCACCGATACCTTCAGTGATTCCCATTTTCTTCAAGTATTCACCAGCGTTAATGCCTTTTTGAAGCATTGCTTGGTAAATCTTAATTACTGGGTTGTTTAATGATTTGAACAGTGCGTAACGAACCGTTAAGAATTGGTTCGTAATTGAGTTACCATAGTTGGTTGGTTGCCAGTAAGTTCCGTTTCCTTGTGCGATACTGATTTTCGTATCCGGAACGACACTTGCTGGGTAAATCAAGTTGTTTTCAATCGCTGGCGCGTACACCAAGATTGGTTTGATGGTTGAACCAGGAGAGCGGTGTGTTGAGAACGCGTGGTCCACTTGGTTGGCTTCAAAGTCACGACCTGCGACGAATCCAAGAATACGACCTGTTTTGTTTTCAATTAAGACAGCACCATTTTGAGCTGGTTCTTTTTGAGTTTTTGTTTCACCTGAACTTTGGTCAACGTATTGTGTGTTATAAGTTGGTCCAATTAAGTCGCCGTGTTCTGCGATTGCTTTTTGCATGGCATCGTAGACTTTCTGATCAACTGTAGACGTGATTTTATAACCAGAAGAGCTTAATTCACGCTCAGCTTCGTCATAGTATTTACTATATAATTCTGAGTCGTTTTTAACATCGTTATACGTTAATTTGTTTTTCTCAGCTGCTTTTTTCATTAAGACTTTCACCGCTTCACGATGAACAGCTTGATATAAGTAAGATTGACGGTTTGATGTGAGCTCTTTTGGTGGAAGGAAATCCTTCGTAATATCATACGCAAGAGCTTCTTCGTATTGTTCTTTAGTAATTTTGTTTTCACGATACATACTGAAGAGAACGGTCTTCATACGTTCTACACCGGCAGAAACATCTTCTTTTAATGTTGCGATGTTTGTATACGGTGTGTAAACAATTGGGTTTTGAGGCATCCCAACAAGATACGCAGCTTGTGGCAACGTTAAATCTTTTGCTGAAACCCCGAAGACACCTTGAGCGGCTTCTTCGATACCAGCGATGTTTAATCCGTTATTATTACGTCCAAACGGAGAAACGTTTAAGTAAGCTTCTAAGATTTGGTCTTTGGTAAAGTGTTTTTCAAGACGTAATGCGTAAAGAATTTCATTAGCTTTACGTTTAAAAGTGACTTCACTTGTTAAAATCTGTTGCTTAATTAATTGTTGTGTTAAGGTAGATCCACCCGTTGCACCTGAATCAGAAGAAGCAACTTCTTGTAAGAGGGCACGGATAAGAGCCTTAGGGACAATCCCGTTATGATCATAGAATGAACTATCTTCTGTTGCGATGATTCCATCTTTTACATATTGCGAAATTTCTGATAAAGGTTTTACAATACGTAATTCATCTGTATTTACATCTGAAATCTTCGTCCCGTCTTGATAGTAGAAACTCGAGATTAAGTTGAGATTTCCGATGGCGTCACTCATTTGTTCTTGAGTGAGTGGTTCTTCATTGGATGTCAAACTTGCAAAATATCCAAGTCCAATCCCGCCTCCGAATACACCAATGAGCATTAATGCTAGAATAGCGATTACGAAGATGTTTTTAAGGACTGAATAAGCAATGTTAAAAATAAAACGCATATTTTTAAGAATCGGTTTGTTCCAAATAGAAAGTAGAGCCTCGCGCCAATCTGGAGTTTGGTTCTGTTCTGACATAAGTTCAACTCTTTTCATTTAAACATATTTTTGTTCATTATATCAAAAACGGATGAAAAATACTATTTATTACTAGTGGGAGTAGGGTTTAGAGCGTTTTTTGCTAAAAAAAGTTAAAGGTGTAAAGAGAAAATACTTTACAAGCATCTTTTCATCTGCTAAACTATGTAACTGTGAGATTAATACATGGAGGTGTAAATTATGGCAGTTAAAATTCGTTTAAAACGTATGGGTTCTAAGAAAAGTCCTTTCTACCGTGTTGTTGTAGCTGATTCACGTTCACCACGTGATGGTCGTTTCATCGAAACAATCGGAACATACAACCCACTATTAAACCCAGCTGAAGTTTCAATCAATGAAGAATTAGCATTACAATGGTTAGCAAACGGTGCGCAACCTTCTGATACAGTTCGTAACTTGTTATCACAACAAGGTATCATGAAGAAATTCCACGAATCAAAGTTTTCTAAGTAATTTCTATAAAGTCGACAACTCGATGGAGAGGTGAAAAGAATGCCAGAGATTAGTGAATTAGTATTGTCAATGGTTAAACCATTAGTTGAATTCCCTGATGATGTTCGTATTGACGTCTCTGAATCAGATGAATTCATGGAATATACTTTACGCGTGAATCCTCAAGATATCGGTCGTGTGATCGGTAAACAAGGACGTGTGGCTCGCGCTATCCGTACGATTACTTATAGTGTTCGTACTCGCGGACCAAAACGTGTGCGTCTAAGTATTGAGAACCTAGATTAATAGGCGAAGCCTTGGAGAAATCCAAGGCTTTTTTTGTGCTATAAAATATGGGCGACGATAACGGAGAATCCTTACGGATTACTTTATACTCACTGTAAAAGGGCACCGGCTCGAGTCTAGCGTCTCTCGCCTTTAAAGCCTCAAAGAAGGAGTAAGGAATTCTTCCTAACTCCTTCTAATTCGCATTTAATGCGATTCCCCATTACAGTGAGTATAAAATCCGTAGTATTCTCCGTCATCGTTTAGTTATCATAAAAAAAGTTTGGTTTCCTTCAAGGCTTTGCCGGGGGAAGAGACAGAAGAGGGTGTGTGCTTTCAATGGGTGCTCAAAGTTGTTGGTGCTACAATAGATGGATTTCTGCGTTGAGTTAGAGGGTAAGAAAAGGTGGGTGATACCGTATAAGGTATCACTCGTTATACCGTATACGGTATAATGAGTGTTCTTTTATTGTTGTTAGTACTCGGGTTTTTGATTGTTTTTCGTGAGTTTGGTATGATAAGTGAGTAAAATTATAGTTGAAGGGAAGACCTTATGAAGAAAAAGCCGATATTAAAAGAACAAATGAATCGACAATATTATTATTTATTTGGCCTATCCACTATTTTGATGCTGCTAGCATTTTGTTTAGAATCGCCACAATCGTTACTTCAAGGAATGATTACGATTCTGATTTCGCCAAGTCAGTTGTTTACGGATTATATGCAAATTGCGTCCGTTGGAAGTACGCTGTTGAATGTGGCGATTATGCTTCTGATTAATATTTATAGTTACAAGAAATTAGAAATTCCTGTTAACGGAACGGTGATTGGGAGTTTAGGGATGCTTGCGGGATTCTCTTTCTTCGGGAAAAACCTTTTTAACAGTATTCCGTTTATGCTAGGTGTCTGGATTTATGCAAAAGTCACGAAGCAGAATTATCGAAATTATGTTATTGTCGGATTGTTTGGATCGGCATTAGGACCATTAGTTTCTTTCCTTGCGTTTGGAGGAGTATTGCCAAGCGGATTTAGTATTTTGATTGCCTATGTACTTGGAATCTTTATTGGATTCATCTTGCCCCAATTATCAACGCAGTATTTAGGGTTCCATCAAGGGTTCAGCTTGTATAACGTTGGGTTTACAGCGGGAATCGTTGGAATGGTCGTTCTAGGATTTCTAAATGCATTTGGAATCGAAGTAGAAACAAAGACGCTTGCGAATACAGAAAGCCCACTTATTTTATATGGGCTGTTGATTGGACTATGTCTGATTTTGCTAGCGACAAGCTTCTATCTACATGTTCAAAAGAAAGAAAAATATCATTTTAAATTACTCTTGAAACTGTCAGGACGTCTGCCAAGTGACTTTGTTGAAATGACAAACCTTGCAACGGTAACGTTCAATATGAGCATCATGGGCTTCGTTCTGTTAGGCTATGTCCTTATTAATGGTGGACAACTGAATGGTCCGATTGTCGGCAGTATTATTGGAGCGATGAGCTTTGGAGCCTTCGGGAATCAAGTGAAAAATACGGTTCCTGTGTTAGTAGGGATTATGATTGGTTGCTACTTAACAGGAGTCGACGCAGCAACTACGAGCGCACTCGTGGCTGCTATCTTTGGAACAACTCTTGCGCCTGTCAGTGGGTATTATGGACCAGTTGCTGGGATGATTGCTGGGTTCGTTCATATTACACTTGTAAGCCACGTAGTTGTAATGCATGGGGGATTAAACCTCTACAACAATGGATTCGCGGGAGGATTCGTTGCAGCGGTTCTCGTACCAATTTTTGAAATTTTTGAAGGTATTCGCCAAGATATCAAGGAAAGAAAGGCTGAGGGATAATGGCAACAGAAAAGGATTTTGTAAAACGTATCGTGAAGGAAATGGTCGATTATTATTTGTACCATGAATTGTATGATGTAACAGCGCATGTCGTGTATGTACCGCATGAAAAAGCGACTATTACGTGTACAGCGCCATATACAAAATTACCAGAAGACTTAGATTTGTTAGAAGCAGGGCTTTCAGTTGAAAAACACTTAGAATTAGATTCAATGTATAGTTCTTTAATGGGAACACATAACCGTGATAAAAACTATTTTATGCTCGGTCAATGTATCGATGATTATGATGTTGAAGTGACTGATGAGACGCTTAAGATTATTGTAGAGAGACTCTTTTAAGGAGGAAGAAGAATGACAACTTTTTATAAAGTAGGAAAAATCGTGAATACACAAGGCCTTCGTGGGGAAGTGCGTGTGATTTCAACGACAGACTTTGCCGAAGAACGTTATAAAAAAGGAACAGAATTAGCCATTTTTAAAGATGGAGAGTTTCTAACATTTGTGACAGTAGCAAGTCATCGTCGTCATAAAAACTTTGATTTGTTAACGTTCGAAGGAATGAACCGTATCGAAGATGTAGAAAAATACAAAGAATGTCTCCTAAAGGTAGCCGAAGAACAGTTGACTGAACTCGAAGATGACGAGTTTTACTACCATGAAATTATCGGACTGGAAATTGTAACGGATGAAGGTGAAGTGCTTGGAAAAGTCACCGAAATTCTTTCTCCAGGGTCAAATGATGTCTGGGTTGTAAAACAAAAAGGAAAGAAAGAACTCTTAATTCCATTTATTGAACCAGTCGTTTATAAAGTCGATAAAGAAGAAAAGAAAGCTTATATCCATCTATTGGAAGGGTTGATCGATTAAGATGAAGATTGATGTATTAACATTATTCCCTGAAATGGTACAAGGACCGATGACGCAATCGATTATCGGAAAGGCCATCGAAGCTGGGAAAATCGAATTTGAAACAACGGATTTTCGTGAGTTTTCAAATAATAAACATAATCATGTGGACGATTATCCATTCGGTGGTGGAGCCGGGATGCTTCTGAAAGTCGAGCCGATTGATTTATCGCTCGCGTCGATTCGTGAGCGTTCTCCTGAGACGACGCCACGTGTGATTTTAATGGACCCAGCTGGGAAGACTTTTACGCAAAAGGACGCAGAAGAATTATCGAAGGAAGAGCATCTGGTGTTTATTTGTGGCCACTATGAAGGCTATGATGAACGTATTCGTACGCTTGTGACGGATGAATACTCGATTGGAGATTTCGTGTTAACAGGTGGGGAATTAGCCGCCACGGTAATGATTGATGCAACGGTGCGACTCTTGCCAGATGTATTAGGAAATGATGCGTCTGCGGTAGGAGATTCACATTCCACAGGATTATTAGAACATCCACAATATACACGTCCAAGAGAATATAAAGGAATGGAAGTTCCAGAAGTCCTCTTTAGTGGAAATCACGCGAAAATTGCGGAGTGGCAAATGAAAGAATCGCTTCGTAAGACGTATTTAAGAAGACCGGATTTACTAGAAAAGTATGAACTTTCAAAAGAGGAAGCAAAGTTACTACAAGAAGTGAAAGAGGAAGAGGGATGCTAGATGGCTGAACATCTAAATGCAGAAGAAATTAAAGCATTTCAAGCACTGTTGTCTAAGGACGAAGGGCGAAGTGAAATGGTGCAGCTCTTCAAGTTGCTTGGGGATGCAACAAGACTCAATATTATTACGTTATTGACACAGCGCGAACCACTATGTGTAGAAGACTTAATGAACTGTACTGGGATGGAGCAGTCTGCGATTTCTCATCAGTTGAAAAAGCTGCGTGCACATCATATCGTGAAGGCAGAAAAAGTCGGAAAACACGTGTGGTATTCTTTGGAAGATCACCATGTATTAGAACTCTATAATTTAGCGAGTGAGCACTGTTGTGAAGAGCATTCTGCGTAGTTTTTAGACAGAGAAAAAACGTCAAAAAAATTGATAATCTTGCTTGCATTTGATAGGCAAGTATGTTAGTATATTTCGAGTGAGTGAGACTTCACTCAGAGATAACGATATTCCGCTGATTGGAAAAATGCCAAGTCATGAATGTTTGTTGGAAGGAGAAAAAAACATGAGCAAATTAATCGAAGAATTAACTCAAGAACAATTACGTTCAGATATCCCTTCATTCCGTCCTGGTGACACTGTACGTGTTCACGCTAAGGTTGTTGAAGGAACTCGCGAACGTATCCAAATCTTCGAAGGCGTTGTTATCAAACGTCGTGGTGCTGGCATCAGCGAAACTTACACAGTACGTAAAGTTTCTAACGGTGTTGGTGTGGAACGTACATTCCCATTACACACTCCACGTGTAGCACAAATCGAAGTAGTTCGTTACGGTAAAGTTCGTCGTGCTAAATTATACTACCTACGTAACTTACGTGGTAAAGCAGCACGTATCCAAGAACGTCGTCGTTAATAGAAACATCAAAAGAGATTGGCTTTGGCCAGTCTCTTTTTTTACGAAAAATTTTTTTAGAATAACTCTAAGATATCGCTTGACATATGAATAGATATTCATGTATTATGGCTATAAGAAGAAATAGTAAGGAGAGATATCATGGGTTTAAAAGAACAATTTCATAAAATTAAACATCTATTTAATAAAGAAAAATCTCATGAAGGAGAGACATGCCAAGATCATTACTTGCATCACGAAGACCACGACCACGAACATGGACATGGTCACGGTCATGACCATGATGATAGTAAAGCAGTCATCTTTTATATTGTAGGACTAGTGCTATACATTATTGGGATGGTTCTTCATTTTATGGGGAACGGGTTTTCGAATATTTTATTCGTTTTAACAGTATTCTTATCTGGTTACCATGTAATAATGGAAGGGATTGAAGATACGATTGAGCGTAGTAAAAAGAAAGGGAAGTTCCAACCGAATGTGCATATCTTAATGACGCTTGCGGCTGTGGGAGCTGTGCTTATTGGGAATGCAGAAGAAGGAGCTTTACTGATTTTGATTTTTGCAGGAGCTCACTTCCTTGAAGAATATGTAGAAGAGAAAAGCCGTAAGTCGCTAACGGCATTATTACAAATGAATCCAACGCAAGCTCGCCTTATTCAAGAAAATGGGGAAGTCGTTGTCGTTGAAGTAACAGACTTAAAAATTGGGGATACATTAGAAGTATTACATGGCGACCAAGTACCAATCGATGGCGTCATTACAAAAGGCTTAACTTCGATTGATGAAGCAACCATTACAGGTGAAAGCATGCCTCGTTCAAAAGGAGAAGGCGATTCAGTATTTGCAAGTACTGTCAATATTTCTAATCGCTTTGAAATGCAAGTAACTGCAGAAAGTTCAGATACTGTCTTTGCGAAAATTATGAAGGTTGTTGAAAATGCGCAACATTCAATGAATAAACAAGCAACCTTTATCCAAAAGATTGAACCAATTTATGTTAATATCGTATTAATTATTTGGCCAATTTTCCTATTATTTGGATATTTCTTAATGGGATGGGATTTAAACACGACGCTTTACCGTGGAATGGTATACCTCATTGGGGTGTCTCCATGTGCGTTAGCAGCAAGTGCAGTACCAGCAACTTTAGCAGCGATGTCTCGTTTATCTAAAATGGGTATTTTAGCGAAAGGTGGAGCAGCCATCTCTCAATTGCAAGAATTACGTGTCATTTCATTTGATAAGACTGGAACGTTAACAAAAGGAACTCCTGATTTAACGGATTACTGGTTTGAAGATGAAGCGATTATTCCTGCTATTGTAGCAATGGAAAAACAATCAACACATCCTCTAGCAGAAGCTGTACTTCGTAAATTTAGTGAAGCACCAGTTTTAGATGAAGAAATTGAAGTAGAAGTACTTGTAGGACAAGGAGTACGTTCTGTTGTTAGCGGTGAAGAAATCCAAATCATGAAACCACTAGATACCGTCAACCGTTCGGCAGAAGTTTCTTCTCGTATGCAAGAATGGGCAAGCGAAGGCAAGACGGTTGTAACAGTTGTTAAAGACAATACGATTGTTGGGTTAATGGCGTTTATGGACCTTCCAAACGAAGCCTCAAAAGCAGTACTCGATTACTTCAAGAGCCAAATGGTGCATACAACAATGATTACAGGGGATTCAAGAGAAACTGCTGAAATGATTGGTATGAAACTTGGCGTTCAAGAAGTAGTGGCAAATGTATTACCAGAAGAAAAATTAGAAAAGATAGAGTCTCAAAAAGAACGCTATGGCTTAACAGCGATGGTAGGGGACGGCGTGAATGATGCGCCAGCGCTTGCGACTGCTGACATCGGTATTGCGATGGGAAATGGGACAGATATTGCAATTGAAACAAGTGATATCGTCATTATGAAAAACGACTTACAAAAACTTGTTTCTGCTCATAAGATTAGTAAGAAATTACACCGCGTTATTTTAGAAAATATGATTTTTGCGATGTCAGTCGTTGTAATGCTCTTAATCCTTAATTTCTTTGGATTAACAAACATCGGCTGGGGAGTGGTGTTACATGAAGGAAGTACGATTTTAGTACTTTTAAACGGATTACGATTACTCGCACCAATAGAAGAATAAATGAAAAAGCAGAACTCGGACGCAGAGAAATAAGATTGTCCAAGTTCTGCTTTTTTGCAGTTGTAATCACGCTTGATCGAAACAAACGCGGTATGAATCGCCGGTTGGAATAAGTTCTAACGGAACATTTGTCCGGTAAATACTATATTCAGGGAATTGCTCTAAAAACATTACGAAGTTATTAGGGTAAATACTTAACATCTTCGTAAATACATTATCTTGATCAATGATGACCGTTTTAATCTCGCTAACATCCTTTACCCAAGGTGTCTCCACGTGGAAATAACTTCCCGGCGCAATATGGTACTCATATTTTAAAATCGTGATTGATTGGTCTAACATTAAAATCCCTCCATTCATTACATTTAAAGTATAGTGGAAATGTATGCGTTTTACAAATATATGTTCACGAATGAGCAAAAGTTCCTGAAAAAGCCGCCTAAAAGCAAATTTTATTTATGAAAGACGTCATTTTTTCATAAAAGAAAAGCCTTTAAATCAGAAAATTAGTTATTTTAGCCCACAGAGGGTACAAATTGTGATATAATAAATTTGATGAGTGTGTAGTGTAGGATTTTGGCCAGGCGTGAAAAGAGGCGAAAGCAATGGCGAAACGTGTCACGAAAGATGTCAAGAGTACTGTGGAAACGGAACTTCGAAAAGGGACGAGCAAATCGAGAATTGCGCATTTGTTAGGGGTCTCCTATGATGAAGGAGTTCGTATTATTTTACAGGTAAAAGAATCGATTCGTCCGGAAGTCGGCAATCGCATTCGATTTACTTTTAGAGAACAAGAAATGATTGGAATCATCTATAAATTATTGGCGAATAGTGCCATCGTTGTGATTGACTGGAATGCTTCTAATACTTGCATGAAAGATATTTGCGAATCGCGAACGGTTGTTAATTTCAAAGATATTGTAGAATTTTTACCACTAGAGGAAGAATAAAGGTTAGGTTCATGGCGAATTGTCATGAGCCTTTTTTATTTGTGTGCTTTCTAATTGACCGCCTTTAAAGTATAATAGAAAGGTATAAGACAGGGGAGACGTGTATGAGCGAGGAAAAGAAACAACTAGAAGTACTTTCAGAAGAAGAATTTGAAACGTTTGTAGAGAATGCTATTGATGTCTTCGAAGAGAAAGTACAGAAGAATGAGTATATCGATGAGATTGAAGAGTTTTTCCAATTGCTTGAAAAGGCGAATCGGTGGGATGATCTCACGTATTATATCGAAGAAGATCAATTAAAGCTGCCGAGTGAATCTAGCTACTGGATGTGGAAAATGAAAGTTGCGATTCAAAATGAACAGTTTAAGCAAGTTGAGGCTTGGCTGGTTCACGAAAATGTGATTGCAGCACTGGGAATGGATAAGGTTCTTGAGTGTACACTGCTTTGCGAGAAGGAAAAGAATCGTTTCACTCAGGAAGAAGTCGAGAAGCTTCAACAATTAAGTGCTCGTTTGAAAAAAGACGAGCCATTGACCGAAGAGCAGAATGACTATATGGCAACAACCTTGATGTTGATGCAAACACCATTGAAATGGACTGTTATCGAATCGTTTCTTATGAGCCCTTTGACACAACTGTTTTGGAAAGGATTCTTAATAGAATGTTGGTTAACGGATGGGAAAATTTCAAAGATTCGCTACTATGATGCGTTTATCGAAAAGGTGGTCGAAGTCGATCAATCAGAAGTGGTTTCGGTCTATGATCATCCAGTATTTGTAGAAATTGAACGACTGATTGATACGCAAAATGCTCTAGAAGAAGAGATGAAAGAACTGTTATTGCAAAAGGCGCAATCAGATTTTCTTCGCGTTAGTCCATTTGTGGACCGTTATTTCAGTGATGGAGCTGAGTGGCTAGAGGTACAGCTACAACGAGAAAATTTATTATTAAGCCTGTACGAAAATGATGAAACATTTATTCGTCATTTGAAGGCATAGTTTCGGTGTAATGAGAGAAAACACAGTATAATAAAGGTACATTAAAGGGGGAGTTCACATGGAAAGTGGAATCGTAAAATGGTTTAACAACGAAAAAGGGTATGGGTTTATTCGAAACACAACAACGGATGAAGATATTTTTGTGCATTTCACAGGAATTGCGCAAGAAGGATTCAAGTCGTTGAAAGAAGGTCAACAGGTGACTTTCGAAATTACAAGAGGAGCACATGGCGTTCAAGCGACGCATGTGGTCGTTGTCGAAAATGATTAAAGTCTATACAGACGCGGCCGTGAATGGAAATCCAGGAGACGTAGGGTTGGGAGTCCTCGTTTTGAAAGATGGGGAACAAATGCCATTTAAGATTCCTGTGGAAGAAAAAATGGATAATCATTTAGCGGAATTCACAGCCATTCATTGGGCATTAGGCTGGTTGCTGGAGAAAGGATACCAAGAAGAACTGATTTTCATGCATACCGATTCCAAAGTAACCGCTGATGCGATTGAAAAAAATTATACGAAAAAAGAAGCAAATCGAATCGTTTTAAAGGAAATTCAAAAGCAGGTGAAACACTTTCCACAATTATTTGTGAAGTGGATTCCTGAAAGTGAAAATAAGGGTGCGGATCAATTAGCAAGACAAGCCCTCCAACAAACGATTGGAAAGCTATAAAGGAGCAAACAAATGAACGAAAAAACACTCTATTTTAGTAGTCTATGTCCAGATACTGTGCCATTTAAAGCGGCGATGGAAAGACTGAGCGTAACGGCACGTGAAGTGGATATTACAGCGAGTATGAGAAACTTAAAAGAATTTTTGAGATTAAGAGATAATGAAGAAGTATTTACCCCACGTAAAGAACAGGGAATGGTGGGAATTCCGTGTCTTGTCTCTGGTGGAGAGTATATTTTTGAAGTGAGCGACCTCGAAGAAAGGTTTGCCAAGTAGTGGAAGAATTAAAGAATAACGTCATTCCACTGTACTTTTTAGGAATGAATGGGCTGCTTTTTGTGTTGATGGGCTTTGATAAGCTTTGTGCCGTCATGAGAAAGTGGCGCGTTCCGGAAAAAACACTTCTTGGGATTGGTTTATTTGGTGGAGGCTTTGGTGGGCTTCTTGGGTTAGTAATTTTTAACCATAAAAAGCGAAAACACTATTTTATGTGGACGTTCCTATTGAATATCGCAATATGGGGTATCCTTTATTATAGTTTATGGCTTAGAAAGTAGGGCTCATGGAGAAACAAGAACGTTTTTATTTTGATGTTTGGATTGCACTTCTTAGTACGTTAGCGGGAATGGTCAATGTTGTCACACTATTACTATTTTTCACGCCAACAACGCACTTTACTGGAAATATTACGCAATTTGTTTTGTCCTTCAATGAAGAAGAATGGGGGACAATACTCCATTTACTAGGAATGATTCTCTGTTTTTCTGGTGGCGGCGTCTTGTCGGGATTTCTGTTTTCGAAGAAAAAATTTGAACCGACAAAACGGTATGGAGTATTATTAATGATGTTCGGAAGTATGATGCTTCTATTATTTCTGTTTGGATTACGCGACGAGAAATGGTTATATTTCTTCTCGTTTGTTGTCGGAACACAAAATGGGATGTTTATTTACTACCATGGAATTATCGTACGAACATCTCACTTTACAGGCTATTTAACCGATATTGGAGTGGTTCTTGGGCGATTGATGCGCGGTCAGATTAAGGATCGTTGGAAAGTGCTCTTTTATTTTACGAGCATGCTGTTCTTTGGAATTGGCGTCACGGTTTCATACCAGCTATTTCAATCCTTTGGGGCAGCAACAATCATCGCTGTAGGTATTGGATATATTCTCGTTGGATTGTATTATTTTAGTTTCCGTAAAGCATTTTTACATAAATAGGAGGAAAAACATGAAAGCTTTAGTAGTTGTGGATATGCAAAATGATTTTGTCAATGGAGTGCTTGGCTCAAAAGAAGCCGTAGCCATTATCGACCATGCCGTTGAGGTGATTGAAAATTTCGATGGAAAGGTATTTTATACACTAGATACTCATAGTGAAGACTATCTTCAAACAGAGGAAGGACGTCACTTGCCAGTCGTGCACTGCGTGAGAGGGTCTAAAGGATGGGAGTTAAATCCACAAATCCAAAAAGCCTTAGAGAGTCGTCATGCAAAAGGCGTTGAAAAACCAACATTTGGATCAGAAAAATTAATGGAACTCATTCAAAAAGAAGTGCCAGATTTAGAAAGTATTACACTCATTGGAATCTGTACAGATATTTGTGTGATTAGTAATGCACTGCTTGCTAAAGCGCATTTTGTGAATGTGCCAGTGAATGTCGTTGCAAGTGCCTGTGCAGGGGTAACGCCAGCGTCACACGATAACGCGTTAAGCGCCATGAAGATGTGTCATATTAACGTCGTTGAGTAGGAGGTAGCAATGAGAGAACAAGATCCAAAAGACAGAATTAGAGAAATGTCCGTATTGAATCTTATCATGGTGATTGGGATTGCAATCGGATTTGGAATTGGGATGCTTATTGACAATGTCATTGGCGGTATTGCCATCGGGATGTTAGGAGCGTTTATTTGCCGCTTATTATACATTCGTAAAAAATATAAAGAAATCAATCCTAAAGATAAGAAAGAGTAGGCACATTTGTTGCGCTACTCTTTTTTCGTTGTCATAATGAAGGAAAATGAACGGAGGGATATCATGGAACAATTTGCAAAAGATGTAAGCCAATTTGTGGAAACAACAGCTGAGAAAGTAGAAGCGTTAATCGGTGAAGGAAAGGAAGTCGTTCTTTTCGTAGGACGTCCAACTTGCCCATACTGCCGTCGCTTTGCTCCAAAAATTAACGAAGTGCGTGAAGCATTAGGAAAAGAAATGTACTTCATCAATTCAGAAGACAGAGCTAACGAAGCGTTAGCAGCTTTCCGTGCGAAATACAATATGCCAACAGTACCTGGTTTATTAGTTGCTCGTGGCGGCGAAGTGCGTGTGGTTTGTGACTCATCACAAAGTGTGGAACAAATCAAAGCCTTTATTGGATAATAAATGTAAAGTGAGACTCTCCGTGAAAGTGATTCGCGGAGAGTTTTTTCGTGCAAAAAAATCAATCATTACCATATATGGTAATGAACTATTTTGGGTCTGTGCTCAAATTCGATATTGTGATAGAATGAAATAGAAATAAAAAGGAGGGGTTCGATGAACGAAATTAAATGTCCACATTGCCAAACGGTCTTTACGATTGATGAGAACTCGTATGCAGATATTGTGAATCAAGTACGCAATAAGGAATTTGCAGAGGATGTTCATAAGCAGTTGGAATTTGCGAAGAAACAATTTGAGACGGAAAAAGCACTCGCAAAAGAGCAAGAAAAGCGTCTGTATGATGAGGAACGTGCCAGCTTTGAACAGAAGATTCTTTCGCTTGAATTAGCATTGAAGAATGCGGATGTTAAAGAAGAAAAGAATGTGCAAGAAGCACTCCATCAAAAAGAGAAAGAATTTAGTGCACTCCAAGCAGAATTGGACCAATTAAAACAACAACTCCAATTCAAAGAAGTAGAATTGTCACAAAAATTCCAAGAAGATTTACACGCGAAAGAACGTACGATTCTTGAATTGAAACAAGAAAAAGAGTTACAACAAAAAGAACAAGAAGTGCAACAAACGGCCCTAAAAGAAAAATACGAATTAGAATTACGTTCAAAGAAAGACCAATTCGAATTAGAGTTAAAGGCAAAAGACGAAGCGATTGCGTTCTATAAAGATTTCAAGGCGAAACAATCAACGAAGATGGTGGGAGAAAGCCTTGAACAACATTGCGAAATCGAATTTAATCGTCTTCGCATGACCGCATTCCCGCGCGCAGAATTTGGCAAGGACAATGATGCCAAAACGGGAAGCAAGGGTGACTATATCTACCGTGAATATGATGAGAATGGCATTGAAATTCTATCCATCATGTTTGAAATGAAAAACGAAAATGACGAGACAGCAACGAAGAAGAAAAACGAACACTTCTTTAAAGAGTTGGATAAAGACCGTCATGAAAAACAATGCGAATACGCAATTCTCGTGAGCTTACTTGAAGCGGATAATGAACTCTATAATACAGGGATTGTAGATGTGTCCTACCAATATCCGAAAATGTATGTGGTGCGTCCACAGTTCTTTATTCCAATCATTACTTTGCTTCGTAATGCCGCATTAAATTCGTTGCAATATAAACAAGAGTTAGCCTTGATGCGTGACCAACATATTGATATTACGCATTTTGAAGAAGACCTTGAGACCTTCAAAAAAGGATTTGCGCGTAATTATGAACTTGCAAGTAAGAAATTCCAATCGGCCATTGATGAAATCGACAAGACGATTAAGAGTCTGGAGAAGACAAAAGCCGCATTGCTTTCTTCTGAAAATAATTTACGCCTAGCCAATAATAAAGCGGAAGACCTAACCGTGAAGAAACTCGTGAAGAACAATCCGACGATGAAACAACGCTTTGAAGAGCTAAACTCGGACGAATCCTAAATACAAAGCTCTATTCCGTAGTAATACGGAGTAGAGTTTTTTTTAATGATGAAATAACGATAACTGTTCTCATTTAGAATAAAGAAACGTGAAAATGGCCACCGATAATGAACAGTTGGAAATGATTGAAAAAACGAGAAAAAATTAACATTTTCACCAAATGATATCGTTTGCTTTTTTAGGGTGTAATGTGTACCATATAGAGGTATAGATAATAATAATTCTTATCTAGCACAAATAAACAAACAGGTTTATAGGAGGAAAATACATGAAAGTTGTAGTAGTTGGATGTACTCATGCGGGTACTGCTGCAGTTAAAACAATTTTAAATGACAATCCAGGAACAGAAGTCGTTGTATACGAAAGAAATGATAATGTTTCATTCTTATCTTGTGGGATTGCCTTATACGTAGGAGGAGTTGTTAAAGACCCTCAAGGACTATTCTATTCTAGTCCAGAAGAATTAGCTTCATTAGGAGCTACTGTTCGTATGGAACACGATGTAACAAGCATCGATACTGTTGGTAAAACATTAACAGTAAAAGACTTAAAGACAGGCGAAGAAAAGACTGATTCATTTGACAAATTAGTTCTTACAACTGGATCATGGCCAATTCTTCCTCCAATTCCAGGACGTGAATTAGAAAACGTTCAATTATGTAAAAACTACAACCAAGCAAAAGAAATCTTTGCTAAGAAAAACGACAAGAAGAAAATCGTTGTTGTCGGTGGTGGATACATCGGTATCGAATTAGTAGAAGCATTTGCTTTAGAAGGTAAAGAAGTAACATTAGTAGACGGTTTAGACCGTATCTTAAACAAATACTTAGACCCAGAATTCACTGACATCTTAGAAGAAGACTTACGTGCACGTGGCGTACAAGTTCGCTTAAACGAAATGGTTAAATCATTCGAAGGCGAAAACGGCGTTGTAAACAAAGTTGTAACTTCAGGTGGCGAATACGAAGCTGACATGGTTATCTTATGTGTTGGTTTCCGTCCAAACAACGACTTAGTGAAAGACCAATTAGAAACTATGCCTAACGGTGCAATCATCGTTAACGACTACATGGAAACATCTGTTAAAGATGTATATGCTGCAGGAGACAGCTGTGCTGTTAACTACAACCCTAACGAAGGACATGCATACATTCCATTAGCAACTAACGCTGTACGTATGGGTTCATTAGTAGGTAAAAACATCAACGGTCACAAAGTGAAATACCGTGGAACTCAATCAACATCAGGATTACACTTATTCGGATGGAACATTGGTTCAACTGGGGTTAACGTAGGTAGCGCACCTCACTTTGGATTAGATGTACGTTCTGTATACGTGGTAGATAACCACCGTCCAGAATTCATGCCAACATACGAAAAAATCTACATGAAATTAGTTTACGAAGTAGGTACAAACCGTATCGTAGGTGGACAAGTAATGTCTAAATACGACTGTACAGCTTCTGCAAACACATTGTCATTAGCAATCCAAAACAAAATGACAATCGAAGACTTAGCTTATGTAGACTTCTTCTTCCAACCAGTATTCGACCGTCCATGGAACTACTTAAACATCTTAGGACAAGCTGCTGTTGAACAAGAACGCGTATTAGCAGAAGGTAAATAATAACTTTTAGAAAAGGGGGATGCTTGCATCCTCTTTTTTTGATGTCTGAATCTCAAGATTTACTTATAAGTGAATCTTGAGATTTTTTTTTGGCGAAGAGGAGTCGTTAATTTTTTAGAAAGGGTAAAAATCACTTCTTTCAACAAGAAAAAAGTAGGCAATTATGATACAATAAATAGGATATAATAAGAGTATTGTGTCTAGGGTTTATAGGAAAGGGGAGGAAGGTCGTGCAACGACTGAAAAAATTTGGAACAAAGCTTTGGCAAATTTTTCAAGAAGATTTAATGCATGTGAATATTGGCGTTGAATCCGCAGCGATGGCATACTATATGTTATTGTCTGTCATTCCAATGGTCATGCTGGTTGCCAATATTCTTCCATTATTACCAATTCCTATTGATGTGATTTTTAAAACACTAGCAACGATTTTACCGGGCAACATTACTGAAGTCCTATTCCCAATTCTTCGGAATTACTTAGGAAACTTCAACGGGGGCGCGCTTTCTATCGGTTTGGTGATTTTATTCTGGCCAGCGTCTCAGATGTTTAGTAGTATTCAGCGCTCGTTAAATGTTTTATATGGCGCACCGGTGAGAAGAAACTTTATTTTTGAACGATTCTTTGCCATTGTCATTGCGATGGCAGCTATTTTAATCGTATTTGCTGTGTCGATTGTCTTCATCTTTGGTGAGCAAGTGTTACGATTAGTTGCAGAATTCTTCTCGCTCAATTTAGCATCGATTATTTTAGATCTTTCATTTGTAAAATGGGGGCTCTTATTTGGGACCGTCTTTTTACTCATGAGTTTCATGTACTATTCAATTCCTAATGTGAAATGGTCATTCCTGTATGCTTTTCCAGGAGGCTTATTCACGACAATTGGATTTGTATTGATTTCGCAATTATTCTCGATTTATATTCATTACGCGGGTCGCAATTTTACGGCCAATGGAGCGTTTGGAACATTGATTGTATTTATGATTTGGCTGTATTTTATTGCCAATGTAATGATTTTAGGGGGCGTGTTGAACGTGATTGTTTACCGCTTTAGACACCCAAAACAAGACACTGAAGGAGTAACGGATGAAAAAGAAGAACTTAATGTATGACGATAAAGATTCACGAATCGATTATGGCGTCATCCTTCCTGTATTATTATTAGCATTTATTAGTATTGCAACTTTATTCTCAACAACTTATTTGATTAGTGGAAACACCTCTTTAAGAATGGTACTGATGCAAGTCGTTTGGTACGTGGTAGGGGTTGTCGCAATCATTGTGATTATGCAATTTGACTCGGAGCAGTTATGGAAACTAACAACTTGGGGTTATATTTTAGGACTCCTTATGTTACTGGCCGTTCTGTTCTTCTATGACCGAGCAACATTTGCGGATACAGGGGCGAAGAGTTGGTTCAGATTTGGGACCTTCTCCTTCCAGCCTTCCGAAGTGGTGAAAATCTTCTATATTTTGATTTTAGCCAAAGTCGCGACTTCGCATAATATGAAGACGAAGTATAAGAGTACACATACGGACTGGCAATTATTCGTAAAATTAATTTTATGGGCAGCGCCAGCGTTAGTACTCGTTATTTTGCAAAATGACTTAGGGACAACACTTGTATTCTTAATGATTTTGGGTGGCGTTCTGATTATGTCAGGGATTAGCTGGAAAATCTTACTTCCAATTATTATTGTAGCAGGATTAATCGGCGCACTCCTTATTTACTTAGTAGTGTATAACCGTCAAATCCTATTAAACATCGGCTTTAAGAACTACCAATTCGCGCGTATCGATTCATGGTTAGATCCATACGGCGACCAAGGTGGAAATGGATACCAATTATTCCAAAGTTTGAAGGCGATTGGTTCAGGGAAAATGCTTGGTAAAGGTTTTGGTGTATCTGATGTATATGTACCCGTTCGTGAGTCTGACTTAATCTTTGCGACAATCGGGGAAAACTTCGGATTCTTAGGTGGTACATTCTTAATCGCGATTTACTTTATCTTGATTTATCAAATGATTCGTGTCTGCTTCGATACGAAAAATGAGTTTTATACGTATATCGCAACCGGCGTTATCATGATGATTTTATTCCACGTGGTTGAAAATATCGGGATGACGATTGGACTATTACCATTGACGGGGATTCCGTTGCCGTTTATTTCTCAAGGGGGTTCAAGCTTGCTTGGGAATATGATGGGGATTGGACTTATTATGTCAATGCGTTATCACTTCAAGAGTACGATTTTTGAAGATGAAGATTCAGCATTTGGTGCCAACCACCAAGATGCGACAATGTTACGTTTACGTCAGGAGGATGGAAAATGATTGTTTATATTCACCCAAAATGTACGACTTGTAAAAAGGCGTTAAAATGGTTCGAGTTAAATGATGTAACCTTTGAACAAAAAGATATTCGTGAAACTCCACCAACTGCCAAAGAACTATTGAAAATTAAAAAGGCTCAAAATTTAGAGTGGAAGAAAATGGCCAATACGAGTGGCGAATTGTATCGCTCACTTGGCCTAAAAGATAAACTCCCTACAATGAGTGATGAAGAAGCTGCAAAACTATTGGCAAGCAACGGCATGCTCATCAAACGTCCACTTGTGTTGGATAATGGGGAAGCTACATTTGGTTTTAAAGAAGAAGTTTACGAAGAGAAATGGAAGAGATAAGATGAAGAAATATAGTGAAAATGGATTATGGATTAAACAAGACGGGTCAGAATATGTGATTGGTCTTTCGCCAAAAGGACAAGATGACCTTGGAGATGTGAGCTTTGTGGAATTACTAAAGAGTGAATCTGTTACTCCAGAAGATTCGATTATTAGTGTCGAAGCTGCAAAGGCAGTGACGGAATTACTATCTCCACTGAGCGGAACAGTCGTGGCTTTCCATGATGAATTAGAAGAGAATCCAGAGTTCTTAAATGAATTAGAAGAAGAGAAAAACTGGATTGTTCGTTTAAATGGAGTAGACGAAGTGGAATTTAACGCTTTATTAGACGAAGACCTTCCATGTGAACAATGTGAAGTGAAATAAAAGATAAAAAAGAAAACTACGAGTTCTCA
>NZ_JAPWBS010000013.1:0-44909 GCF_041433575.1 Granulicatella sp. 20925_1_28 | reverse complement strand
ATCCACAATAGGCATTTTTTCTTTTTTATAAAGTCGGATAAGTAATTTGACCTAAAATAACACTCTTCTTCGCACCTGTAGCAGAAGGAACATTAGATGGCCTTCTATGGTACGTTTGGTTCCCTAAAATTACAAAGGCCAATGCTTCTTTAGCTTCTGAAGAAAATCCTTGTTCTTCTTGTGTAAGCACTTGAACTTCAGTCATCTCTTTTTGAATAAGTTCAAGTAAGTAAGAATTATAGGCACCTCCACCTCCAACAATGCATTTCTTCAAATTATAAGGGTCAATCAGATGTTTCTTATAGTGATACGCAATCGAATATGCGGTGAACCACGTTAAGGTATGAATAATGTCGTTTGCATCATAAGAGTGATACTTTTTAAGAAGTTCTTGCGTATAGTGCTCTCCAAACATTTCTCTACCAGTAGTTTTTGGTAGATTCATCTTAAAATACGGATGCTCTTTTAATTCTTCTGCTAACTGAGGAATCATCTTTCCTTGCCGAGCATAAAAACCATCCTTATCATATTTTTCTCCGTAGAAAGTTCGAACAGCTTCATCAATCATCATATTTCCTGGTCCTGTATCAAATGCAATGATTTTCTTATCATCACCTTTTTTAGGAAGAATTGTCACATTTCCAATACCTCCAATATTTTGCAATGCTACTGATTGATGATCCTCACCATATAATAAAGTTTCACTATACGGTACTAAAGGCGCACCTTCCCCACCTACTGCCATATCCATCACTCGAAAGTTTGAAATAACATCGGTCTTACATTCATTCGCAATGATTGCCGCTTCCCCGATTTGTAACGTACTTGGAACATAATCATCGTAGGCTTTTGGAATATGAAAAATAGTCTGTCCATGACTCGCAATGAACGACAAATCTTCTAATTGAATATCAGATTCTTTACATATACGTTTTACTGCATCCGCAAAAAGATACCCTAACTCAAAATTCAAAGAACAGATTAGATCCACCGGAACCAATTCTCGACTGCAGCACTTTCTGATTTTGGTCCTTAAACTTTCTGGAATATCTACTGTAGTAAAATTCAATTGCTTTACCCGCGTAGATTCATCATACCCAGTGATTTCACAAAGGACTGTATCAATACCATCTAAAGATGTTCCAGACATCAAACCTACTGCAAGCACTATTGAACCTCCTTTATAAACTGTCTCGTTCTAACAAGCAAACCCTTAGTATGATGAAAATCTTTTTTTGCAATTCCATAATATAGTAAATCAGTAATCGTTAATAAACTATTCCGAGAAGTGATAGAGCCTAAACGAATTTCTTTTTCTTCTACCGGAACAAACAATCGAATATCTGACAATGTTGATAACGTCGATTTTAAATTATACTTTGTAACTCCAATGATTTTTGCTCCATGTTTTTTCGCAACTTTTGCAATCGAATTTACGGATTCTGTCTCGCCACTGTAACTAATTACAATTACAACATCATCTTTCTCTAGCTGCGCTATACGCGCCATTAGTGTATGCAAATCACGATCATATACAATTTCTTGATGGATGCGTGTCATTTTATGATAGAAATCTAAACAAACAATACTACTTCCACCAACTCCTAATAAATAAACTGTTTTTGCTTCATTAATCGATTCCATCGCTTTTTCTAACGCATGATAATCGAGTAGCGCAAATGTTTCTTTAATATTCTGAGTTAACATGCTTTCCGTTTTTTGAAGAAGCATCATCAGCGAATCACTTGGATTTAAAAAGGTTTCGATATCGCCTTCATCTAAATTAACTTTTTCCTTCGCCAATTCCACTTTAAATGCTGGTAATCCTTTATACCCCATTTTCTTTGAAAAACGAACCCACGCTGAAGCAGATGTTTTTGTTAGTTCCCCTAACTCTTTAGCATTTGAATCTAAAACGATTTGTCTATTTGCAAAAATAAACTCAGCTATAATACGTTCTGTCTCCGTAAATGCATCCATTGAACTTTTAATTCTATATAAAACACTCATTCTGTATACTCTCTTTGTTTTTATAATTTTTCCAAAGCCGCCTTCAAGACATTGGAACCATTCATCATACCATAATCTTGCACATTTATAGTTTCCACAACAATTTCAGGTTCATATTTTTCCTTTAATTCTTTAAGTTTAAATCTAACCTGAGGACCCACTAAAATTATATCTACTGGTTTTACTTCTACTTCATTTTTTACACCACTTAAAGGCGTAGCAAATATATCAAAAGTTTCATTATCAATTTCAGCAGCTGCTGCTTTCATTTTATTAACTAATAAACTGGTAGACATTCCTGCATTACAAACCAACATAATTGTTTTCATTATCTTCAACTCCTACAAACCTAAATTTCGTCCCTGCTTGAATATACTTTAATAGTTCTTTAGAATCTTCTGTAACTTTACCGATAACATTCACTCGTTCGTCAGCCTCTAGAGGGCGCTTTACAATTTGCACCTCTCCTTGATAACGACCGTATTTTTCGTTATCCATTGTTATTGTTCCTATTTCTCTTTCAGCTATGTTATCCGGTGCAACATTTTGTCTTCTCAAGATTGTTCGTGATTCTACACAGCGTACTACGTTCATAGCTACATCTTTTCTATTTGATAACACTCTATTTACAAAATCAGATTCCGAAAGATTTTCAACCTCTAACGTAATAATCTGATCCTTGATAAAATCATCAATTTTCTTTAGCTCTTTTTTTGAAATCTGCACATCTCCAACAAGAATTTCATCTGTAAATAGATTCTCAGAACACTCTATATAATTAACAAGCGGAGATTGTTCTCGATGACTTTCTACAGTCGGTAACCCTTCAAAGACTGGCCCTCTTTTTTTCGCATCTCCTGGAATGAACATCATTACTTTTAATCCAAAAGATTTTAATATTTTGTTTTTGTGAATAACCCAATCCTTATCCAAACCAGTATCTTTTCTAGGATAAAAGTTATGACAAGCTATGAGTTTCGTAAAATCTAGACCATTTTCTAATCCTTGATTATAAAAGAGCTCATCTATCGTGCTTGCATTCAACACAACTTCAAACTCATCCGAAAATTCTTTAATTTCTTTATAATCAAAACCATAATCAACTCTAACACATTTAACCTCTAACCTCTTTAGAAATTCTATAGAGTCGCCCTTAGATATATTGAACTTCCTAAACGTCTCGGGCGAAATATCTACCATAAGCTTCATTCCTAACTGATTAGTTAGTGAAATAAACTTCTTTAACAACTCTAACTGACTTTCATTTTTTTCTTCTGGAATTTGCATAGAGGTAAAAACATAATTGATACCAAATTGACTAATCTCTCTTAAGTATTTTTCATTTTCTTCATATGGAGTTGAAAAATAAATAGATGCTCCTAACACAATCACCATCTCCTACAAAAGAAGGCTAATGCAGAAATCTACATCAGCCTTCGCATCATCTTTATGAATATAATAATTCACCATTTTCTGCTTTTTCTGATAAATCCTTCTTCTCAATTGTTTTTACAAAAGGATAGAAAATGATTGCCATAACAATCCATCCAAGAATGACATATACCGCCGGCCAAATCGAAGCGTTTGTTGCCAAGAACGTTTTAATTGGTGCAGGCATAATCCACGGAACAGATAATACAGGAGTTGGTAAAATACCAAAGCTTGTTAAAGTAACAGAAATAACGGCTAACATTACATAACTCAATACAAATGGAATCATTAAAACAGGGTTCATCATAATCGGAATACCAAAGATTAGAGGTTCTCCGATATTGAATAAAGTTGCTGGTAATGCAAGAATACCCAACGCTTTTAAGCGAGGTGATTTTGAGAAGGTCATGATCAATGCTAATGGGAATAATCCTGTCCAAATATAATTATCCATATATAGTGAAGTGAAAGTATATGGTAAATTTTGGAATGATTGATTAGCTGCAAAAGCTTCTTGGTTTGCAGCTACCATTTGTTGCCAAATTGTTCCACCAACACTACTTACGATATTACCTCCATGAATACCTACTGCCCATAGTACACGGTTTAATAGAGAGGCTAGAATAACTGCAATAGGAGTATCTCCAATAGACACTAATGGTTCGAATATTTTTTGAATCATTTTTGGAATCTCTACTCCAAATACATGACCTACAAACCACCAAAAAACAACTACTACAAAACTTGGAATCAAAGCAATAAATGCTTGTGATACCATTGGCGGAACATTTTCAGGTAATTTAATAACAATATTCTTTTGAATGATAATTCGATAAATCTCTACAGAAATAATCCCTACAACAATAGCTGTAAATACCCCAAGTGCTCCTAAATATTGAGTTGGTACACCTGTGAATTTAGCTGGGTTAGCTCCAGCTTCCACTACTACATTTACAGTTTTAGCAGGATTTAACAATAGATAGCACGCTGTAGATAAAACTACAGGTTGAATAACATCCATCTTCATTCCTTTATTTTCGTTATACCACTCTGCTAAACCGTAAGAAACTGTCATGACGGTAAAAATCCCAATAAATGCAGTACCGATTCCAGCTCCGGCAGCAAGTGTCTTTCTAAAATCTCCTAAAAACTCTAAATAAGGTTGGTATGGAAACGAAGCAAAAATTAGGAATAGCGATCCAATAATCAATAAACTCATGATTCCTAATCCCATACGTTGCATTACTTGTACATATCGAATTTGTGAAAATCTAATTAGCGGCGGTGCAATTTTTTCTTCTACAAAGTTTGTTAACTTATCCATTTGAAATCATCTCCCTATATATATTCTTTTGTTAACACTTTGAACATTAATGCTTTACTAATAGAATTTGCTTTTAGAGTACTTTTAATTACCTGTGCAGCCTCTTCATCGGATGAAGGTGCTACTTCAAAATACAAATTAATTCCCTCCTTCTTCTTAAAGTGATAATTAGTACTCGGTATTCCTTCTACAATAGAAATAATTTTGTCATGCATTAAAGGACATACAACAATTACCATAAAATCAATCTTCTTTCTTATAATTTTGAATAAAGTCTTTATACCAATAGAAACTATCTTTCTTATATCGCTTATAACTTCCATTACCTAGATTATCTGCATCTACATAGATAACACCATAGCGTTTATCCATTTCACAGCTTCCCGCAGAGACAATGTCAATAATTCCCCAAGCAATATACGCTTCAAGTGGAACTCCATCTTCTAGGGCCAATTGTGCTTGTTCATAATAACTCTTCATATAATCAATTCTATACTCATCATGAACTTCCCCATTTTCAGTCAGTAAATCACGTGCACCTAACCCATTTTCTGACACGATTACCGGCTTTCCATATCGTTCGTACACTTTATGTAATGAAGTTCTTAGACCAACCGGATCAATTTGCCATCCCCATTCACTGGCTTTCAAATAAGGATTCTTAGTAGAAACTACCAAATTTCCAGCTGTTTTATCTGCTTCTTCCACCGTAATTACAGATGATGTATAGAAGGAAATCGAAACAAAGTCGCAAGTATTCTCTTTTAATAGTTTCTTGTCATCATCCGTAATGTTTAGAACAATATTTTTGTTTTTAAAGAAGGTTTCTGCATAATATGGATACTCTCCTTTAGATAAAATATCCATGCAGTACCATTGGTTCATTTGCTCTTCAAAAACTAGTTTTAGATTATCCTCTGGTCTACTAGTTAACGGATAGTAGCAGAAACAAGCAATCATTGAACCAAAACGTCCTGGAAGTTTCATTTCTCTAGCTAATTTTATTGTTTTAGCACTTGCTACAAACTGATGGTGCAGGGCTTGGAATACATCCGATAAATCAAATCCATTTTCACCTTTCAATAAACCTACACCATTATACGGGCTAAAGTATCCTGCGTTAATTTCGTTAAACGGTAACCAATATTCGACTAAGTTTCCCCATCTTTCAAATACAAAGGTAGCAAAACGCATGAAATGTTCAATACATTCTCTTCCTTTCCACCCACCATACTGCTCTACCAAATAAATCGGCATTGCATAATGATTGAGAGTCAAAAAGATTTTAATTTTCTTTTCTGTTAAGAGATTAAAAACTCGATCATAATAAGCGACCCCTTCTGGAGAAGGTACTTCTTCTACTCCATTTGGAAAAAGTCTTGCCCAACTAATAGAAAAACGATATAAATCTAACCCTAACTCATCTAGGTATTCAATATCTTCTTCCAAATGTTCAAAACCTTTTGTCCCGTTTCTAAACGGATAATACTTGCCGCTATCCAATCGTTTAGCTTCTTCAATTTTTTCTTTCGTTAATAATCGTGTTTCTTCTGTTGCGTTCGAAGTTCGTGGTAAATACGCACGGCAATCTTGCGTATCTAACCCTTTCGAGTTCGTGAAACCACCTTCATATTGGCTAGAAGCGGTAGCTCCACCCCATAATATTCTTTGCTTTTTATCCATTGCGTTTATCCTAATCTAAATTTAAATTTTTGCCATGGTTTTAATTCATCTAAAATAAAGTGTTCAATATCCACTACTTTTCCGACAACATTTGTCTTGCCTGAATTTTCCATGTCCTTCAAGGCAATTTGCAATTCTCCAGCATAATGACCGTATTCACTACTTTCGATGATAATATCCCCTCGACGGATCTTATCTGGAGCGTTAAACACTTCAAAACGATGTCCTTTATACTTCACACGACTCTGTGTTGAACGAATAAAGTAGTCATTTTGATCTCCTCTATTAAAATGGAATTCCTCTAACACAATTTTCTTTTCAATTTCCGGAATCCCATCCACTAATTCAACATCAAAAGTTACTAAATCTAAATCAAGTCCTTGTAGTGATTGTAATTCTTTGTCCGTTGGATAGCAGTTAGAAATCAAAATATCATCCACTAATTCCATCGCAATATGATGTTTAATTTGTACATTTAACGGCAATTCACGATGAAGTTCTAGAGTTGGTAAACCCTCTGTTGTTGGCCAAGGCCCAAATGCATTTTTATCAGCGCAGGTGACAAAGGCTGCAGTTTTTAATCCATACTGATTAAATCGTCTCGTACATTCTTTATAGAAATCTAAGTTCAAACCTGAATAGCGGTGTGGGTAAAAATTATGGCAGCCATACAATTTATATTTATTTGGTCTGTAATCCATAATCGTATCTAATGTATGCACGTTATTACTCATGTTGATTTCAATAATTAACCCTTGAGGATTATACGTCATAATTGACTCTTCTAACCCTGAAAAACCTGCATCTAGACGGATTCCATCCGCTCCAATTTCTTTAAAGAAAGATAAATCTTTATACGAAATATTCAGTTCCCCAAACACTCGAGGCGAAACGTCTACAATAACTTCAAAGCCAAGCGAGTGTGCATATTCATTAATTTCAGTAAATTCTTTTTTAATTTCTTCTGCTGGTTTATTCACAGATAATAAACACGAAAAAATTCTAGAAAAGCCGAACTCACTTGTTTTTTTTAGATAACTTTTAATTTCAGCTAGAGTGCTTTTTTCAGGATAAATTGATATACCTAATCGTCTCATTCATTTTCTCCTTACTCTTTTATACAGAAAAGCCCTGTTACTAGAACAGGGCTTAGAACTTCATTCTTATTGCTCTTGCTCTTGAGCTAGTAATGATTTGTCGTACATTGCAAAGAATGGATAGTAAATTAAAATTGATAATAAAATTAATACTACGTTTAATACAATGGCTCTCCAGTCACTACCTGTAGCTAGGAATGCTCCAATTGGTCCAGGAAGTGTCCAAGGCGCACTTGCAACCACTTTGTTTACTAGGCCTGCAGACATTGCAATCCAAGTTACTACCCCATTTGCTAATGGTGCTAAGATAAACGGAATGATTAATTGTGGATTTAATACAATTGGTGTACCGAAAATTAAAGGTTCATTGATGTTACATACTGCTGGAATAAATGCTGTCTTACCGAGAGATTTACCATATGCAGATTTTGAACGCCAGATTAGTAAGATAGCTAATCCGATAGTAGCCCCAGAACCACCAATCATTACAAACCATTGATAGAACGGTTCAGCTGCAATATTAGGGATTGCAGAACCGTTCGCAAAGGCTGTAGTATTTTCTTCTAACAATACTAACCATAATGGTCGTGCAAGAGATCCGACAATTGACCAACCGTGGATACCAAATGACCAGAAGAATTGTGATAAGAAGATTACTACAATAACAGAGAAGATTGAATCTGTTGCTTGTACTAATGGAGCAACGATACTACCTACAATCTTATGAACATCAATACCGATGAACATTGTAATTGTTGAAACAAGTAATAACACGATTACTGTTGGTGTCAATGCTTCAAAAGAGCGTGCAACTGACGCTGGTACTTGAGGTGGCATTGAAATCTTGAACCCACTCTTTTGAGTGAAACGATAAACTTCAACGGCTACAAATGCAGATAAGATTCCAATAAACATACCTGCGGACCCCAGATTACTCATAGGAAGCACGAACCCTGAAGGTAATGATGCTAAATAATTTTTCAAAGGTTCACTTGTTTCCGCCAAAGCTTTAACTTCTGCAGAAGCAGCAGGAATTGCTGCAGGAATGATGGTTAATAAGTATGCTAATTCTGCTAAGATACCACCTGATAAACCATCTAAATCATAAGAAGATGCTAGCGAGAAGCCGATTCCAAACACTGCATAGAGTGTCATGATGTACATTGACACACGGTAAGGTAATAAGATTTTAGCTTGGTTTGCTTGAATAAATTGAGTAATTCCCCAATCTTTTGGCATTGAGTTTGGAAGAAAAGCAATTACTAAAAACATTGATGCAACAACAATAATTGGTAAAGTTGCAATAATACCATCACGAATCGCTCTTAAATGACGTTGTTCTGCTAATTTTGCCATCGGCGTCGACAGCTTTGTATCCATAAATTCAGTGATTTTATCAAACATATAATATCCCCACTTTCCTTATTAAATTTCTAATTCTTCTTTTATTTGTTGAAGTAGTTTTGGTCCTCCTAACGGAGTATATCCTTGCGGCTTAATGAGTAAGCATGGAACCCCTGCTTCATCCGCACTGGCTTTTAACACATCGTAGCGATGACGAATTTGAGGAGCTACAAGCGAAATTTTATAATCTTCTTTTACTTTTTCAGCAAAAGCTTGTGTACCACATTCGTCCACTTGAATATCCAATCCCTCTTTATTACCTGCTTCTTGTAATGCCTTGGCCACAATTGCGCTAGACATACCTCCTGAACAAACTAATAAAATTTTCATACCTTTCACCTCCACTCAACTATAAAATAACTCCGGTCATTACGATAAAATAATAAATTATCCCGATGACGAAACTCCAAATTCCACCAACCCACCAAAAGGCTCTTGTAATTCCTTTTTTAGAGTTTACAAAGTATTGAGAAATTGCAACTGAAAAGCCCGCAATAAGGCCTCCTATAATGACAAAAGGCCATCTAAAGTCTATATGAATCAAATCGCAAATTGCTGGAATCACAAACATTGACACTACCATTGCGGCAATAATAAGCAATACACTTTTATAACCAAACATCGGAATATCATAATCTGTGGTCCCCATCGCTGTTTTATATTGCTTCTTTTGATCCACATTTTTAACAGTCCATTTTCTGAATTTAGCCATCGTTTTCTCCTTACTCTTTATGCTCTAACTTCCAAAGTCTTTCGTTCATTCGAATTACATTTTCTGCTAGAGTTCTTACTTCTATTGAAGTCATCAGGTGATCTTGAGCATGTACAAAAAGTACAGTAACTTCGTTTCTTTCACCTGCAGCCTCTTTTTGAATTAAGTCTGTTTGTACTTGATGGGCTTTATTTAAAAAAGTGTCGGCCTCCTCAAGTAATTTTCTAGCCTCTTCAAAATTACCTTTTTCGGATTCTTCCATTGCTTCATATACTAAAGCCTTCGCATTTCCTCCGTTACTAATAATTTCAAAAATAATCAATTCCATATCTTGCATTAAACATCACCTCCTAAATATTGGATGGCGCGTTTAATATGTCCATCTCCATTTGAAAGAGCAGCTTCCGCAGTATCTCTATCCACATTCATAATTTCCATAACGAGTGCTTTCTTTACATTATGGCCACTTTCTTCATAGAGTTGCTCTGCTCTTTCTTCATTAACTCCTGTTAGAGTTCGAATCATATTTTTGGCTCGAACAACCAATTTTTTGTTCGTTGGTTTCACATCAACCATATAATTCTGATAAACTTTGCCAAGTTTAACCATAACACTAGTCGAAATCATATTTAGTATTAACTTTTGCGCTGTTCCGGCTTTCATTCGAGTCGATCCCATAATCGCCTCTGCACCCGTAACTGCTTCAATTGGATAATCCGCTTCTTCTGAAATCTCGGCATTCTTCACACATGAAATAGTTCCGGTCAACGCACCAACTTGTCGTGCATAGCGCAGACCCCCTAATACATAAGGAGTTCTACCACTAGCAGCTAAACCTATCACACTATCTTTTTCGGAAAGGTTATAATAGGCTAAGTCTTTTGCAGCAAGTTCAAGTGAGTCTTCTGCACCTTCCTGTGCTGTAAACATAGCGTTATCTCCACCAGCCATAATTCCAACAACTAGTCCTTTATCGACTCCATATGTTGGTGGACATTCCGCCGCATCTAACACTCCTAGTCTTCCCGACGTTCCTGCACCAATATAAAACAGTCGTCCACCGACTTTCATTCGATTTACAATCTGGTCAACTAGGATAGAGATATCCCCTATACTCTCTTCAACGATTGAAGCAACCGTCTTATCCTCATTATTAATTTTTCGTAGGATCTCTTCCGTTGATACAGCATCGATATCTATGGTTCGGTGATTATTTTTTTCAGTATCTAACTTAATTAAATCTATCATCATCCCACTTCCTTCTGACATTAGTTTATCATAAAAGCGCTGTCATTGAAATAGGGTTTTAATAATTATTTCATATTTTTAAAAAATAATTTCATTGTTTTGTTTTAATCAATCTCAATTAACACAAAAACTCGAAGCAAATTCTGCTTCGAGTTTTATTTTTTCATCATTTGTTTTACAAACTCCAACTGGTCTGCGTTGCACTCTTGCCCTACTTTATTTTTAAGATTCAAATGGAATACATGTCCTTGAGGTTTCTTTTTCTCTCCATATTCCTTAAAGACGACTTCCACACCCTTCTTCTCCAACACTTCTTTCAGACGGTACGAATGCTTCCGTAAGAAGTCCCCATTACTCGTTGTTAGATGGACTGGCGGAAACCCTGAAGTAATATACTGCGCTGGGCTCATTTGCTTCACGGCTTCAATGGTCGGTTTCTCACCAAGTAAATCCGTAAGAAACGGCGTCAATGCTCGACCTTGTTTCTTCCACTCCACTTCCATATCAAATACGCCACAGTTTAAAAGCAAGCCTTTTGGAACGAATCGTGCATCTACTTTAATCCCAGGGAAACTGTTCGCATAAGCTTCGTTCAATTGAACAGCCGTATACGCCGTCGCTAAATGCGCTCCTGCAGAATCCCCCACAAAGAACAGGTTCGAAAGATCCAAACTATAATCTTCTGCATGGTCTACAACCCACTCTACCATAGCCCCGACATCTTCTAAAGGAGCTGGAAAAGTGTGCTTTGGCGCAAGTCGGTAACTAGCATTCACTACCGCAAACCCTTGGGTAGCTAAATACATACCATACGGAGCGTATACTTTCTTATCCCCATAAACCCACGCACCGCCGTGAATATTAAGCAACACTGGCAATTTGCCTTCCGCATCTTTTGGACGATAGAGATCCAGCAGATGCCACTTGTCGCAGGATCCGTAAGATACATTTTCAATAGCCTCCACATCAGTCGGTGGAACCCAACCCAAGTCTCGCTTTAAATCCCCGATAGTAAATAACGTACGGACAATATGACTCGTAATTGACATCACTAGCCCTCCTTTCCTTTTAACGCTACTCTTCTCTTTCTAAAAAGGGCGTTACTAGTTCCATCCACTCCACAGGAAGATAAGTGGATAAATATCCGTGATTATATCCTTTTGCTTCATATAAAGTACAATTAGGATGCATTTTCTGAAATAGTTTTGCCGACTCCTTCATGCACTTCATTTCTTTTTCTCCATAAATATAGAGGACCTCTGCTGAACTATTTGAAATCGCTGGTTTCAGATGATAACTGGCCATATAGGTTTTATAAATCGTTACTAATGTTTTGATGGGCAATCGTGGCATATCCTCCAAATAGTACCCTTCTAATTCTTCTGGATAAGCCATCTTAGGATACATCTTTCTCATGAGTTTTAGTTGCATTTTACAGGCAGTCTTACCGAACATCAACTTCCCAAAACCTTTTACAAACAAGATACTCATTTTTGCTAGTTTAGGTTGAGGAATGCAGAGGCTTCCATCAATAATGGCTTTGTCAGCTATATGAGAATCTAACGAAAGTAACTCCATGACAATTTGTCCCCCAAGAGAGACTCCTCCTAAAGCAAATACATGCCCATCGCATTGTTCTTTTATATACGCCAGAATTTCCTGTGCAGATTGTTCTGTGGACACATATTCTTTTTGACACTCCTCACCATGACCATCTAGCTCTGGTAAAATCACATGGTATTTATCTGACAGAAGACGCGCTTGTCTCAAATAATTCCACCACGAATTCCCTCCACCATGAATCAATAGGATATGAGGATTATGATTATCTCCAAATTCATGAAATTTCATCAAAAAGCTCCCTTTCCACTACCAAATCTCTTTTATTCTACACAAAAAAGGCCGGACTGGATAGTCCGACCTTTAAACATGTCATTAAAAATTATTTTAATGTTACTGAAGCGCCAACTTCTTCTAATTGAGCTTTTAATGCTTCAGCTTCTTCTTTAGCTACGCCTTCTTTTAATACGCCAGGAGCGCCATCAACTAATGCTTTAGCTTCTTTTAATCCTAATCCAGTTGCTTCACGAACAACTTTGATTACTTTAATTTTTTGGTCTCCAGCAGAAGTTAATTCTACAGTGAAGTCAGATTTTTCTTCTGCAGCTTCGCCAGCGCCACCAGCTACTACAGCTACAGGAGCTGCTGCTGTTACTCCAAATTCTTCTTCGATAGCTTTTACTAAGTCGTTTAATTCTAATACAGTTGCTTCTTTAATGTCAGCAATGATTTGTTCAATGTTTAATGCCATTTTTAATTTCCTCCATTTTTTGGTTATTTAATAAAATTTTGTTTGTGGTTTTTAAGTTAGCTAGCTAGCTTTATTAAGCTGCTGCGCCATCTTTTTGATCTGCAACGGCTTTGATTGCCAATGCAGTGTTGCGAACTGGTGCTTGTAATACTGATAATAGCATTGAAAGTAACCCTTCGCGGCTTGGTAATTTTGCAAGAGCTTCGATTTCTTCTTTTGAAGAAACTTTACCCTCAACAACACCTGCTTTAATTTCTAAAGCTTCAACTTTTTTAGCAAAGTCAGCTAAGATTTTAGCAGGAGCTACTACATCTTCGTTACTGAAAGCTACAGCTGATGGTCCTTTGAAAATGTCATCCATTCCTTCTAAACCAGCTTCTTTAGCTGCACGTGATAAAATGCTGTTTTTAACAACTGCAAATTGTACACCTGCTTTACGTAATTCTGCACGTAGATTTGTTGCTTCTTCTACAGTAATTCCTAAATAGTCAACAACAACAACTGATGATGCGTTTTTGAACTGTTCAGCAACTTCTGTAACTAGTTGCGCTTTTTTAGCAATGATTGCTTCACTCATCTTCGTTTTTCACCTCCTGAAATTTAGGTAGGGCATAAAAAAACTCTATACCCACAAAGACATAGAGAAATAAGATCAACTTGTTCTCCCTCGGTAGGATATTAAGGCTAGTGCCCCCTACTGTCTTCGGTCGCATTCAACTTTTATTAGTTTACATGATTGACTTTCTTCTGTCAAGAAAGAACTCAATTCTATCTCAAAAGTTTACATTTTA
The DNA here is from genome assembly GCF_041433575.1 of Granulicatella sp. 20925_1_28. NCBI lineage: Bacteria > Bacillati > Bacillota > Bacilli > Lactobacillales > Carnobacteriaceae > Granulicatella > Granulicatella sp. 20925_1_28. Next base: position 30,898 of record NZ_JAPWBS010000013.1, on the reverse strand, counting down.
TCTCTTTTGCTATTTTTATGATAAAATATTGATAAGAAAGGAGAATGTCCTATGATTCATATTAGACCCGTATCCGATTTACGTAATAAGTTCCCTGAAATTGAAGATATTGTCTTAAACGATAATGTTCCCGTATTTCTAACTAAAAACGGTCATGGCTCAATGGTCGTCCTCAGCGTAGAACAGTATACTACCCTCATGGAGTCTGTTGAGAGAGAACTTGACGTGGCTGACAGAATTGCCGAAACTGACGAGACCCGTTATACACATTCCGAAGTGTTTGATCAAATCAGAGGAAAAATCAATGGAAAATAGTGAGTATCAACTATCCTACCTACCATTATTCTATAAAGATTTAGCGGATGTTGTGCACTATATTGCTGACGAATTGAATAATCCTTCTGCAGCGAATCGATTAGTCGATGAGATTGAAAAAGCTATTTTTAAGAGATTACTCAACCCACTTTTATTTCAACCTGTTCCGTCTAATCGTGTTCGTAAACATCCTTACTACAGAATTCGTGTTAAGAACTTCTCTATTTACTATGTGGTTATTGGACAAACGATGGAAGTTCGCAGACTATTATATAAAAGAAGAAACTTTGATTCTTTACTACAATAAAAGACAAAAACGCATATTGCCTCTATGGCAGTATGCGTTTTTCATTTATAAAAAAGAACCAAGCACAAAGCCTGGTTCTATCTATTTTTAAATTATAGAGAAGCTACGTCTACTTTAACCCCAGGGCCGAAAGTAGTTGTCACAGCAACGTTACGTACGTATTGACCTTTAACTGTAGCAGGTTTGATACGTAATAATGTTTCGTGAATTGTTTTGAAGTTTTCTACTAATTTTTCATCTGAGAATGAAACTTTACCGATTGGAACGTGGATGTTACCAGCTTTGTCAACACGGTAAGTAACTTTACCAGCTTTGATTTCTTCAACAGCTTTAGTTACGTCCATTGTAACAGTACCTGTTTTAGGGTTTGGCATTAAGCCTTTAGGTCCTAATACACGACCTAAACGACCAACTTCACCCATCATGTCAGGTGTTGCAACGATAACGTCGAACTCAAACCATCCGCCTTGGATTTTTTGAGCTAATTCGCTGTCACCAACGTAGTCCGCACCAGCTGCTTCAGCTTCTTTAGCTTTTTCACCTTTTGCGAATACTAATACGCGTTGAGTTTTACCTGTTCCGTTTGGAAGCACAACTGCTCCACGTAATTGTTGGTCAGCTTTCTTTGGATCTAAACCTAAACGGTATGCAACTTCTACAGATGCATCAAATTTAGCGAAATCTGTTTCTTTTGCTAATGCGATAGCTTCTTCAACTGAGTAAGCTTTAGAAGAATCGATTTTTTTAGCGGCTTCTAAATATTTTTTGCTTTTCTTTGCCATTGTATAATTTCCTCCTATTGTGTGGTTTTAACGGTTTTACCTCCCACAAAGTCCATGAGTGAAACACTCGTGCTAGGGACTTTTGGAAGCTGCATTTGTTTTTAGCCTTCTACTACAAATCCCATTGAACGGGCTGTACCTTCGACCATGCGCATAGCAGCTTCTACGTCTGCTGCATTTAAGTCAGGTGCTTTTAATTCAGCAATTTCTCTAACTTGATCACGAGTTACAGTAGCAACTTTTTTCTTGTTTGGTTCGCCTGAACCTTTTTCTACTTTAGCAGCTTTCTTTAATAATACTGCTGCTGGTGGTGTTTTACAGATGAAGTCGAATGAACGGTCTTCATAAACTGAAATCACAACCGGAATGATTAAACCTGCTTGGTCAGCTGTACGAGCATTGAATTCTTTACAGAATCCCATGATGTTCACTTGTGCTTGACCTAAAGCTGGACCTACTGGTGGAGCTGGAGTTGCTTTACCTGCAGGAATTTGTAATTTAACTAGTTTTACAACTTTTTTAGCCACGAGACATTACCTCCTTGATTGTTTCGTGCGTGGTTTAATGGAGATGAAGATTTCTCCTCCCACGGTGTTCCGACATGTGCATTTTCATGCACTTTGGTATTATATCAAAACTTAATTTGCAATGCAATCTTTATAGTCTACTATTTTTTGAGAAAAAACTTACGTTGGTCTTACAAACCACTTCCAATCCTTGCGGATTGTTCTATAACCACTGCATAGGGGCACCGGATTGAGCCTGTCGTCTCAATTCCTACCAAGCTTCAAACTGACTCTACGGGGTTCCCCCTAGAGTCAGTAATTCACATTGGTTGCACTTCCCCAATGCTGTGGTTATAAAACCCGCAAGATTTTCGTGGTTTGTAGAAAATGAGATTTTTTTGCAAAAAAGTGAACTGCTAGAAATCGCGTTGCAATGGGATTTGTGCCAAAACATGAAAAGGACATGTCGGTGCCTCTAACTGCCTCCTGTGCTGTGGAAATGGCATTAGGACGGGGTTTGTGCAAGAAGGAAGAGGTGCGTACGAAAACTGCCCGAAATTCACTTATAAGTGAATTTTGGGCAGTTGTGTTAGTTGTTAAATTCAATAAAGAAAACTTTGAGATAATCGCTTAGCGGTGTGGCTACTGGAACTGCGAAATCGCTTGGCAGGCCTTTTTTCAAGACAATGCGGAACTTGCGATTGTCTTTTGCTTCGCGAATTCCTTTCTCAATCATTTGTTGAAATTGAGATTCGCTCACATTTGCCGCGTTCGTAGATAACACGAGTGTTCCTTTTGGTGCGACTAATGGCGTGATTTGCGCTACCAGTTTGCCGTAGTCTTTTGCCACAGAGAAAGTTCTCTTCTTCGTACGTGCAAAGCTTGGTGGATCCACGACGACCGTATCAAACTTCAACTGTTTCTTTACGGCGTATTTGAAATAATCGAATACGTCCATCACATAGATTTGTTGCGTTTCTGGGTCAATCCCGTTGACTGCAAACTGCTCTTTTGTCTTCTCAAGACTACGGTTGGCAACGTCCACGCTAGTTGTTTTTGTTGCGCCACCCATCGCTGCAGCCACAGAAAAGGCACCGGTATAACTGAAGGTATTTAATACCGTACGTCCTGCACTGTAACGCTGGCGAATCGTTTCGCGCACTTCGCGTTGGTCTAGGAAGATGCCCGTCATCAACCCTTCATTCATATAGGTCGCGTATTTGACCCCATTCTCTAATACGATTAATGGTTCTGGTGCTTCTGCCCCGCCAACGAATTGGCTTTCTGGCAAGTCCGCTTCATTCTTGAAACGAATCTTTTCGTAGACCCCTTTGACGCCTTCAAACGAAGCAAGTGCCTGCGTTAAAATCAGGTCACGGTAATGATAGACGCCCTCGCTATACCAAGAGACAACGATAAAACCGTCATACCAGTCGATTGTCACACCTCCAAAGCCGTCGCCCTCTCCATTGAAGAGACGGAAAGTCGTCGTATCGTCAGAATGTAAGAGTGCACGTCGATTCTCGAAGGCCGTCTTGAAGATGCCGCTAAAGAACGCATCATCCAACGCTTCATCTTCCTCGCGGCTATACACCCACGCGACTCCCTTGTTTTGGAACCCAACATAGGCCATCCCTAAAAAGCGACGTTGTTGGTCAACAACTTTCACCACTTCGCCTTCATCTGCGCGAAGTTCTTGCGCAAGGTCCATCTGACTGATCAGTGGACTTCCTTTTTTAATCAATCCCGCTGCTTTTTGTTTCACGATGATTGTTCCCATAGATTATTTTCCCCTCCATTTCATAATGGCACGATACAGTAAGAATCCAAGCCAACTTCCAAGAACATTACAGAGAATGTCGTCGATATGGCTGACTCCTGTGTAAAAGATAAATTGAAAGAACTCGATGGCAAAAGAGGTCCAGAACCCGTACCAGAGTGAACGAGAGTGTCCTTTTTCTTTTCCATAGAGTAAACCGCAGAAAAATCCAAGTGGCATAAACCACACGATATTTCCTACTACATTATAATACGCTGCAAAGACCGAACCTTGCATAAATAATTTAATACTATCGACAAATGGCACCCACATAATATCCGAGAGCGGATGAGAGACGACTTGTAGCGTAAACGTCTCGTTCGTGCTTCTGAAAATCGTGAGCTGCGCGAGCAATATAATATAGAAGATAAATAAATTTCGGTAGAGCTCCCACTTCCAGACGATTTCGCCTTTTTTCCGTGAGAATAAATAAATAGACCAAACGATCAACCATCCGAGAAACAGGACGATTGCGTGGTCTACACTGAAAATAAACAAACGAACAAGTGGAAGATGATTCACTCGCCCATCAAATAATCGGACTAGCCATTGATAGAATGGGCCAAGTAAATACATGTTCTTCCTCCTTGTTCGTTCTCCTTAAGTTACAATTCGCTTTCGCCAGGGAATACGACTCTAAACGTTGTACCCTTGCCGACTTCACTCTTCACAGAGATTTTACCGCGGTGACTATCCACAAGCGACTTCACAATCGCAAGGCCAAGGCCACTTTCTCCGTACTTCGTGCTCTTTCTTGAAACGTCTGCTTTGTAGAAACGTTCCCAGATTTCTTTAATTTCGCTCTCGTCGATTCCGATACCCGTATCAGAAATCTCAACAATCGCTTTTTTACCTTCGTTCCATGCCTTCACTAGGATTTCTCCATTATCCGTAAATTGGTTGGCATTCTTCGTGATGTTTACCAAGATTTGGACAAAACGGTCATAGTCGGCATAAACGCTAAAGTCTGTATCGCATTCATAGCGCAAAGTATTATTTTTTACTTTCGCTAGTTCGCGAATTTGTTCTACAACGGTCTGGATGGCTCCAATCGCTGCAAAACGGTGTTGCACTAATACAATCTGGTTCGAACGAATCTTCTCGTAGTCGAGGTTTTCGTTAACGAGCCTGATCAATCGTTGTGTTTCACTAGAAATGAGTTCCAGTGAACGTCCACGACGAGACTCTGGCACCATATTGTATTTCAAGCCATCGAGCAATCCATTCATGGTTGTTAATGGTGTACGCATTTCGTGCGCCACGTCCATCATAAATTGGCGGCGGACATTTTCTTGTCGCTCAACCTCTCTTTCAGACTCACGGAGCGAATGCGCCATGTTGTTAAAGTCTTTCATTAAGTCGTCAAACTCGTCTCGACTTTCGACAGGAAGTTTAACATCGAAGTCCCCTTCTGAAATCTTATGAGTCGCCTTACGCAACTTGTTGATACGACGTGTTTGATAGTTTGCAAAAACAAAACTCATCATAATTCCAATGATAATCGCTGTACCAAACGCGATAAACATCGAGTTACGAAGTTCGCGTACTTCGGTTTGAATACGACTCATCGGACTGGCTAAAGCCACGTATCCTTTATACTGTCCATTTTTAATAATGGGATAGTATACCGTGATTAAGTTATCTACGGCTTCTCCAGTAAAGTTCATTTGAACTTCTTTCAAGTTGATCGCAGCACCATTTTTTAAGTGGTTTAATTCATCCTCTGTCAGTGCAGAGTTTGTATCTAAACTTCTAGAAGGATAGGTCATCTCGTTGTTTTCATCAAACATCGCTATACTGACATTTTCCTCGCGTAAAATGGTCCCCAACTTATAAATATCCGCATCACTCATATCAGTCGCAATTAATCCTTTGGCATACGACTGTAATTGCTGAGACCGCTGTGTATACACATTATTACTCATTACGTTGTAGAAAAGAATTCCACAGGCAGCAATCGTTAACAGCACCACGGAAACGAACCCGAAGAGTTGCTGATAAAAGTATTTCATGGATTACAACTCGCTATCGTCAAATTTATATCCTACGCCCCAAACCGTATGAATTACATGAGGACCAACAGCCTCGATTTTTTGGCGAAGTTTCTTGATGTGAGCGTCAACCGTACGTTCATCACCATAGAATGGATCTTCCCAAATTTTCGTTAATAAGTGTTCACGAGTGAATACTTGGCGTTGGTGTTTCGCCATCACCATTAATAAGTCAAATTCTTTTGGTGTTAAGTTTTCGATTTGTTTGCCATCGATAAATGCTTCGTGTGTTTTCGTATTGATTTTCACGTGATCTGTTTCAACATCGAATTCTGAAGCAAATGTGTTGTCTGCAACAGTAGCGCGTTGTGTACGACGTAATAATGCTTTAATACGAGCCATGATTGTTACCGCACTGAATGGTTTTGCAACGTAGTCATCCGCACCAATTTCAAGACCGATGACTTGGTCACTTTCTGAATCGCGTGCTGTAAGCATTACGATTGGAACATTTTGGTTCACTTGGCGGATTTGACGGCAAATTTGCATTCCGTCCATACTTGGTAAGTTCACATCTAAGATGACAACGCCCCATTTATTTTGGTTTTCTAAGAACGCATCAAGACCTTCTTTACCATCGTGGTAGAAGCTTGCCTTCCAACCTTCGTTTTCAAAAAACATCTCCATCATTTCGCAAACTGCTTCTGTATCTTCAATCATTAAGATATGCATGACATACACTCCTTTTTTATAGCTAAATTATAATTATTATAAGTTTTCTTCACAGATTGTACATCATTAATATGAAATCACACACCACAATTTATGAAGAAAGTGTGAAGTTGCGTATTTGAAATGCGCTAATTCACTATTTTTTCTTTTTTGCACTGCCTCCCAAGCTGAAGCGCAAATGATTTAATAGTGCCATTTGTGCGTCACTCCAGGGATTTCGGCGCGTACTTCCTTTATGATGGAAAGTTCGTGCCATCTCCGTTTGTTTATCCCTACTACTTTCTAATTCCTTATAAAAATCTCTAGCTGATTTACGCAGGGCTCCTTTTTGGAAAATAAGCCACTGCTCGGCTAAGTCACTAGTTGCTACAGATACTTGAACAAGACGCATATTCATTTCTGATACGGTACGCTCAATATAACTATCCGCCGTCTCCCCTTCAGCCGTAAAAATCACTTTCACTTCGGCTTCGTCAAACGACTGGGTAACACCCGGTACAAACTGCGCATCAAACACAATCCAGACTTCGATATTCTCAAACTTCTGAAAATTTGAGCAGCGTTGAATGAGTAAATCTCTCGCACTCTCTAAGTCGTCTTGCTTTTTCAATGCTACTAGCTCTGGCCAAGCACCAATCATATTATAGCCATCCACGATATACAGTTGCTTTTTCAATGTGCATCCCCCGTTTCCTATAACGAACGGTTACGGAAGACTTCGTACATCATTAAGGCACTCGCCACACTCGCGTTTAAACTTTGGACATGACCAACCATTGGAATGGTCACCATTTCGTCCACGCTTTCTTTCACGATGCGAGACACGCCTTTTCCTTCGTTCCCCATCACGATTGCAAGAGGGCCGCTTGTATTCCATTTGCGGTAGTCAATTCCATTCATGTCGGTTCCAAATACCCAAACGCCACGTGCCTTCAATTGTTCAATCGTCTGCGTTAAATTTGTCACGCGGACAACCGGCACATGCTCGATAGCTCCTGTTGAGGCTTTGGCAACGGTCGCTGTCAGTGAAGCGGAACGGCGTTTTGGAATAATAATACCGTGAACGCCTGTTGCGTCTGCCGTACGTAAAATACTTCCTAAGTTATGCGGATCTTCCACTCCATCTAAGATAACGATAAATGGATCTTCGCCTTTTTCTTCGGCTTTCTTAAAGACATCTTCTAAGTCGGCATATTCATACGCCGCAATCGAAGCCACAAGCCCTTGGTGAACGGCATTGCCGACAAGGTCTTCAATCTTCGTCTTTGGAACGGTTTGAACTTGAATGCCTTTTTCACGTGCGAGTTCAATGACTTTTGCAGCATCTCGTCCAGAAGTTCCTTCTTGGATAAAGACGCGGTTCACGCGGTCCGGCGTTTGCAAGGCTTCCACCACTGCATGGCGTCCAAATACAAAATCCACCACTTCTTGTACTTCCTCACGCTCTACGTGTTCACGAGCAGGTCGTTGTCTCTTTTCACCGCGCTCAGGACGCCCACGGTCTGAACGATTTCCGTTTCTTGATTTTTTCTTTGGTGCATATTCATTTCGTGCCATGTTACTGTTCACCTTCCACTTGTTGTAAGCACCAGTTGATGAGTTCTTCTAGTCTATCTTGTTGGCCAGATAAGTATAAATAACCCATTAATGCTTCAAAACCAGTCGCAATGCGGTACGTTCCTACGTCTGCATTTTTGGCAACCGTATGACTCTTACTATTGCGTCCTCGTTTATATATTTCTAATTCTTCTTCCGTTAAGAAGTTTTCTTGTTCTAGCATTTGTTGCATCAAGCGTGCTTGTGCCTTTGCCGAAACAAACTTCGTTGCGGTAGCGTGTAATTGATTTGGCTTTGTTAACCCTTTTTGCATCACGTGATTTCTGACATACACTTCATAAATCCCGTCACCCATATAGGCTAAGGCTAAACCGTTTAGCAGCTTCCAGTTTTTTTCTATCATGCTTCTCTTCTCCATCTTGTTCCTTGTGGAGTGTCTTCTAATACAATCCCTTGTTCTTTTAATAAATCACGAATCTCGTCACTGCGAGCAAAGTTTTTCGCTTTACGCGCTTCAAGACGCTCATCGATTAACGCTTGAATAGCATCATCGAGCAGTGCTTCTTGTTTTTCAACGATACCGAAAATTCCAAATAGAACGGTTGCTTTTTCAAGGAGCGCTTCGAGTACTGCTTTTGAAACGACTTCTTGTTCTAAATACACATTCCATTCTTTCAACCATTGATATAACACCGTCATACCGTTGGCCGCATTGAAGTCATCATCCATTTCTTTTTGGAATTCCGCTTCAATTGCTTCGAATTTTGCTAAGCGTTCTGCATCTTCTGGCAAAGTATCCACGGCTGTTTCTAGACGGTAGCGTGCATTCTTGAAGGTCGTTTGTACTTTTTCAAGGTTCACAGCTGCTTCTTGAAGAGCCGCTTCACTAAATTTCAACGGACGACGATAGTGCGCACTCGCTAAGAAGAAACGAAGTACTTGTGGGTCAAGTTGTTGGATTAAGTCGTGAACGAGCACGAAGTTTCCAAGTGATTTACTCATTTTCTCTTCGCCCATCGTTACAAACGCATTATGCATCCAGTAGTTCGCAAATTTCTTACCAGTTTTTGATTCACTTTGCGCGATTTCATTTTCGTGGTGAGGAAACGCTAAGTCTTGTCCGCCACCGTGAATATCAATCGTATCTCCTAAGTGTTTTGTTGCCATTACAGAGCATTCAATATGCCATCCTGGGCGACCCTTGCCCCATGGAGAGTTCCAGCTAATTTCATTTGGTTTTGCGCTCTTCCATAATGCAAAGTCTAGCGGGTTGCGTTTCTTCGCATCATCTTCTGAAGCTGTACGATTACTTGCCCCGATTTGTAAGTCTTCGATGCGTTGATCGCTGAGTTCCCCATAGTCTTTGAATTTTTCAGTGATGAAATACACATCGCCTTCTGATTCATAGGCCATGTCTTTATCGACTAAGTCCGCTACAAAGGCAATAATGTCATCCATTGTATTCATTACTGTTGGGTTTAAAGTCGCCTTCTTCACGTTTAGCGCGTTTGTATCTTCAAAGAATGCTTCGATATATTTCTTTGAGACTTCTTCAGCTGTCATGCCTGTTTCGTTGGCCACGCGAATGATTTTGTCGTCCACATCTGTAAAGTTCGAAACGAAATTCACGTCATAACCGCGGTATTCAAAGTAACGACGAATCGTATCAAAGGAAACCGTACTACGTGCATTTCCGATATGAATATAGTTATAAACCGTTGGGCCGCACACATACATGCTCACTTTTCCTTCTTCAATCGGTTTAAATACTTCTTTTTGTCTTGTTAAGGTATTGTAGATTTGAATCATAAATTTCCTCCGATAGTCGTATCTCTTTCAATTTCTTCTGGTGTATGGACGCGGACCACTCGTGCCGGCAGTCCAACTGCTGTGGTGTGTGCAGGAATGTCGTCTAACACAACTGCCGCTGCTCCAATTTTTGCATATTCTCCAACCGTTACGGGGCCAATGACTTGCGAATGCGCCGATAAGAGCACTCCGTTTTCGATGGTTGGATGCCGCTTGCCTGTATCTTTTCCAGTTCCGCCTAATGTGACCGCATGGAACATCCTCACGTCGTCTCCAATAATGGTGGTCTCTCCAATGACGATTCCCATTCCATGGTCGATAAAGAATCGCCTTCCAATCGTTGCGCCTGGATGAATCTCGATGCCCGTTAGGAACCTGCTAAAGCCGCTCACCATCCGTGCAAGGAGTCTCATTTTCGCCTTCGTATGGAACCAATGCGCCACCCGGTGTAAGACCGTTGCGTGATATCCTGGGTACGTCAAGACAATTTCCAAGCTGCTTCTTGCCGCTGGATCATTTCTTTTATAAGTTTCCATATCTTCTCTAAAACGCCCCATTCCTTCACTTCCTTTGCATTTGTCTATTCTATTCATTATAGCACAGTTTAAAGCACACAAAAAGCTGAAAAGCCGGGCGCGAAGCCTAGCCTTTCAGCTTTCTTAGAAATTATTGTAAGTCTAAAGTCACATCTACTGTTTGTAATGGTACATCGTAAAATGGATCTTCGCGGCGACCTAAGAAATCTTTGGCTTGTTGTGGGAAGAGTGCGTACATTAACACATCTTCGTCAGATTTAGCGTATTCTTTAATCTCTTCGCGAATTTCTGGTAATTGATCTTCGATTAAGTCAGCTGGACGAACGGTCACAACTTCTGCATCTCCAATAATTTTTGCTTTCACTTCAGGATTAATTTCTGCCGGAGCTTGTCCATATAATCCTAAAACGTAATCTTTGATTTCTTTTGGAACAAGTTTGAAACGTTCACCTGAAATCACGTTCATTACCGCTTGTGTACCAACCATTTGTGATAATGGTGTTACAAGTGGTGGGTACCCTAAGTCAGCACGTACTTTTGGCACTTCTGCTAATACTTCTTCGTATTTGTCAGCTAAGCCTTGTTCAGTTAATTGACTTAATAGGTTTGATAACATTCCACCAGGTACTTGGTAAATTAATGTTTTTGGTTCTGTATCTTTTACTTTAGGGTTTAAGATTCCTTCTGCACGGAATTTATCACGAATGCCGTTGAAGTAAGCTGTTGCTTCTTCCACTTTCTTCATGTCAACGCCTGTTTCGAAGCCTAAATCTTTAAGTGCTAAAGCCATTGATTCAGTTGCAGGTTGACTTGTACCACCAGAGAATGATGATAAGCAAGTGTCGATGATGTCTGCGCCTGCTTCAGCTACTTTTAAGTAAGTCATTTCAGAAATACCACTTGTAGCGTGAGTGTGAACTTCTAAAGGAAGATCAGTTTTTTCTTTAATACGGCTTACTAATTCGTAACCTGTTTGAGGTGTTAATACCCCAGCCATGTCTTTAATACAGATTGAGTCTGCACCGAATTCTGCCATGCGTCCTACTAAATCAACATAGTAGTCTACAGTGTGAACTGGACTTGTTGTGTAAGAGATTGCTGTTTGGCAGTGTCCGCCTGCTAATTTTGTTGCTTCGATGGATGTCTTCATGTTACGAACATCGTTTAAAGCATCGAATACACGAATAATGTCGATTCCGTTTTGTACAGATTTTTCTACGAATAAACGTACCACATCATCAGCATAGTTACGGTATCCTAATAGGTTTTGTCCACGTAATAACATTTGCAATTTTGTATCTTTAACTGCTGCGCGAATTTGACGTAGACGTTCCCATGGGTCTTCATTCAAGAAACGAATACAAGAGTCAAAAGTTGCTCCTCCCCATACTTCTAACGCATGGAAGCCAGCTTGGTCTAATGTTTCCAAGATTGGTAACATATCTTCAGTTGACATACGAGTCGCGATTTGACTTTGTTGTCCGTCACGCAAAACCGTTTCAGTTAAACGGATAATTTTGCTCATAATATCTTCCTTTCTTAAGGTCTTTTACTCGATGTGTACTCTGCGACGATACGAGCGATATGCTCTTGCATCTCTAGGATCGTATGCTTTCTAGAACGGGCGCACACTTTTGCGTCCTCATTGCAGATAAAACAACGTCTTGGGGACATTCCAAGGGCTGTTCTGGAAATGGGCGTTGGAGTCTCTCCAGCCATTTCAACAACATCGATATCGAGTAATCTCCCGAGTGGGTGTCCTTCTTCAAATTCCGTACAAGCGCGCTTGACACGAAGTGCGTCTGCGCGAAGGACGCGGTAAAATTCCATCCCTGTCTGAGGCGAGAAGTCTTCTTGATGAAGTTTCTCAAAAGACTGTAAAGCCTCATCTAATTCAGAAATGACAGAGGCGAAGACGGTTGTAATCGCCTCTGAATTTTTAACAGGCCCTGGAATATTCAGCGTGATGGACACCAATACACACGGGTTGAATTGTTCTAGTAATTGTTGTTGGGTACGAGCACGTCTTTCTCTGGCATCAAGCATTTGCATGATATCCACCGGCGCTCCATCAAACAAAGAATTAAACATTGCGAACAACGTCGATGATGCTTCCATCACGGTATTCGATTACCGCAACCACTTTATCACCATATTGGATTGGTTCTGGGTTTCCAACGATGCTGTAGGCTTTTTCTTGTAATTCTTTGATTGTGTATTGAGGTACATCTAACCCTTTGAAGTGTTCAATTAAGTCTTGACGGTTAGGATTGATAGCAATACCAACTTCAGTAACAACCACGTCCACACTTGTACCAGGAGTAATCACAGTATTTACTGATTCTACGAATGTAGGGATGCGTCCACGTACTAATGGGCTGATAACCATAGACATTTTTGAAGCAAAGGCTGTATCACAGTGACCACCTGAAGCCCCACGGATAACACCGTCAGAACCAGTCATTACGTTTACGTTGAAGTCTGTATCTACTTCTAAAGCAGAAAGAATTGCAACGTCTAAACGGTTAATTACTGAACCTTTAGATAATGGGTTTGCGTACATGCTTGCGTCGATTTCATAGTGGTTTGCATTGTTTGCAAGTGAAATTGCAGATGGGTGGTCGAAGTCTTGAACGTCGATAACTTTCTCAACTAAACCTTCTTCTAACAATTCGCACATTGAGTTTGTAATACCACCAAGTACAAAGCTTGCTTTGATGCCGTCTTTAATCATTGCCTCACGGATGAAACGAGTTGCAGCAAGAGAAGCTCCACCTGTACCAGTTTGGAATGAAAATCCTTCTTTGTAATATGGAGAACCAGTGATTACTTTAGCAGCGTATTCTGCGATTAATAATTCTTTAGGGTTTTTAGTGAAACGAGTTGCCCCTTTAGCAATCCCTTTAGGATCCCCGATTTCATCTACTACAACCACATAGTCCACGTCTGTTTGTGGAATGCTGATTGGAGTGTTTGGATAAGGTACAAGGCTGTCAGTAATGGCAACTACTTGGTCAGCGTATTTAGCGTCGATCATTGCGTATCCTAAAGAACCGCAAGTTGCTTTTCCTTTTGTACCATTGATGTTACCGTACTCGTCAGAACTTGGAGCTCCAAGGAAGGCAACGTCGATGTGGATGTCTCCTGCAGTAATCGCACGAGCACGTCCACCGTGTGAACGAATCACAACTGGGTTTTCCATGATACCGCTAGAGATTGCTGCCCCTAATTTATCACGTAAACCAGATGAAGTGATGTTTGTAATGACACCATTTTTGATATGTTCAATTAATGGTTCGTGTACGTTTGCGATTGAAGAAGGCGCGATTGATAGGTTTTTAATTCCCATTTTTGCAATTTCTTCCATAACCATGTTGATTACATAGTCCCCTTCACGGAAGTGGTGGTGGAATGAGATTGTCATGCCATCTTTCAAACCAGTTTTTTCAATAGCTTCACGAATGCTACCTAATAATTTTTCTTGACGAGGTTCAACAGGTTTAATTTTACGGCTAGCTGCTTCATAAGGTTTAATGCGAGCTAACTCACCTTCGTATACCCCAAATTGATCTGCATATTCTTGTGGAATGTCACGTCCAGCTTTATTTAATACCATCTTAAATTTCCTCCTCGCTAATCAATCCAGCCGCTTTTGCCAATGCGATTACGCGCTCAGCACGTTCCACGATTGGTTTGTCGACCATTTTACCGTTAACTGAGATAACACCTGAACCTTTCGCTTCAGCTTCACGAATTCCCCAGATAACTTCTTTAGCGTTTTGAATTTCTTTTTCTGTTGGTGCATATACTGCATTAGCCACAGGAATTTGACGAGGGTTAATAACAGATTTTCCATCGAAACCTAATTGTTTGATGCGTTCTACTTCTTCACGGAATCCATCCATGTTGTCTACGTTAGAGTAAACAGTATCGATTGCAGCGATTCCTGCAGCACGAGCAGCGTGTAAGATCATGCTACGAGCGAAGAATAACTCTTGTCCATCAGGATAACGACGAGTTTTCATGTTTGTTACGTAGTCTTCAGCACCTAAAGCGATACCGATTAAACGGTCACTTGCTTTAGCGATTTCGCGAGCGTTTAACACACCTTCAGCAGATTCAATCGCAGCCATCATTTTAGTGCGACCTACTGGGATGTTGTTTTCACGTTCAACGCGAGTGATGATTTCATCCACGTCTACGATATCTTGAGCTGTTTCAGTTTTTGGTAAACGAACAACGTTTACGCCAGCTAGTACAACTGCTTCAATATCTAAAGCACCTGTTGTATCTAAACCGTTGATACGTACAACTGTTTCTACATTGCTGTAGTCAAAAGTTTTTAAAGCGAAATGTACTAATACACGAGCTGAGTCTTTCTCTTTTAAAGAAACAGCATCTTCTAAGTCAAACATAATTGAGTCTGCGCCGTAAAGTGGAGCATCACGCAACATTGCTGCGTTTGAACCAGGTACGAACATCATTGTTCTTCTTAAGCGTTCCATGAGTCGATCTCCTTCCAGTCGTAGTTTTCAACTTCTGCTGCACGGTGAACAACTGTCACTGTACGAGCTTGAATTGTGCAATCTAAAGCCCCTTTATCAACTGCGATGACTTCTGCTGAAGTAACCCCTAGTTCTTTTAAAGTTTCTTCGATCACACGACGGATTTGATTTCCGAATTGTTTTTCGACACTACTTTCTAATTGAATGTCGATTCGACCAGCGGTACTTGGATTTAAAGTGATCATGATGTCACTTGATTCCAAAGTACCGACTACTGCACTTTTTTTAATTTCCATTATTGTTTCCACCTTTTCTTTTGGATTTTAACCAATGAAATGTTTTTCTTCTAAATAATGATACGTAGTTGCTGGAACGAGTAGTTTCAACTCGTCTACGTTTTTGTCTTGAATGGCAGCGCGCACCCGCGTCGCACTCACCACTTCGTCCCCGGCTGAAAGTCTGTCTATAATCACTAGCTCTAAGTCGCTCCCAAAAGCAGCTCTTAGCGCGTCATTATAAACGGAGGTTACTGGGGAAAGTGGTTCTTGACCCACAAAACGTTTGGTCAATTGTAACGTTGGAACAATGTTTTCTAAGAAGAGTGTTGCATCCAATGTTGCTTGAACTTTTGCCACTTCCAAATCAGCCTTCTCTTTCAAGAAGTAAGATGGGAAAGTCGCACTTGAGACCATGTAGTCTCTCGTTGGAAGCACCGTTACGTTCGGCAGATGACTCACACCTCGTTTCACCATTTCCATTCGGTCATTCGTATTAAAGAACGAACGGTCCTCGGAAACAACGAACACGTAGAGGTGACTCGACTGACTTGCGGCCGTTTCTACCAAATATTGATGTCCCAGTGTAAAAGGATTTGCATTCATGACGATGGCACTATTGCTACTTCCTTCTACGAAATGGTCTTTTAGTAATTTTAGGTAATCACTAAAGGACGGAATGCCTTGTTCTAAAAAGGCAAGGTTTTCTGTCTCGGCAACTACCCGGTAACCTAGAGATTTAAAGAAGACAATGTTCTTTGGTTTCGTGTAGACAAAACTATTTGTATAAGAACGTTCTCTTAATTCATCCAAGAGCGCCATCACGAGATGCGTCAACAGATTTTCTGATTGATACTTTTTACAAACCACTAAACATTTTAAAATGTTGCGGTCTAAAGAACCGGTTGCTGCAGGTTCACCAGAAGTATGGTAAATCGCAATCGTATAATCAACCTGCTCTGTTTTGCCAAGGTTAGCTTGATCCATTAACCATTCCCAATCTTGACGAGCTTTTTTATCGCGATCGAGCCATAAACGTTTGAGAATGAAATTTTCCATGGAATGGCCTCCTTATTTTGGCGGGAATGCTTTTAATAAAATAGCAGAAACGGCATATAGAATTCCTAATACTAGGAAAACTCCACCCATCCCTAAAGCCATTAATTCGAAAGCTTGTGTTAAATGTTCTGCGTTGAAAGTCATCGTTTTCCTCCTTTTCCTTCTATATTATTACATGAAGAATGATAATAATAATCCACCAGCAATAACAGAAGCGATTTGTCCAGAAACGTTAGCTCCAACAGCGTACATTAAGATGAAGTTTTGAGGATCTTCGTCTGTCGCCATTTTTTGGATAACACGACTTGACATTGGGAATGCAGAAATACCTGCAGCTCCGATCATTGGGTTGATCTTTTCTCTACGGAATAAGTTCAAGATTTTAGCAAATACCACACCACCGATTGAGTCCATGATGAAGGCTACTAAACCGAACAAGATGATCATTAATGTTTGAACATTTAAGAATAAATCAGCTTGCATTTTAACAGAGATTGTAATCCCTAATAGAATAGAAACAATGTTTACTAATTCGTTTTGAGCAGCTTGAGATAAGTTATCTAAAACGCCACATTCACGTAATAAGTTACCAAACATTAAGAAACCAACAAGTGGTAATGAAATTGGAGCAATGAAACCTGCTACAATTGTGATAATGATTGGGAACAAGATTTTAGTTAATTTAGATACGCCTGAAGCGTGGTATGTCATACGAATACGACGTTCTGCTTTTGTTGTAACCATCTTGATAGCGATTGGTTGGATAATCGGAACAAGAGCCATGTATGAGTAGGCCGCAACCGTAATCGCTCCAAGTAATTGAGGGGCTAATTGGTTCGCAACGAAGATTGATGTAGGACCGTCAGCCGCACCGATGATACCGATTGAAGCTGCTTCACGAATGTCAAATCCGAATAATACGGCTACAACTACTACGAAGAAAATACCAAATTGAGCTGCCGCACCGAATAATAACATGAATGGGTTTTGTAATAATGGACCGAAGTCGATCATCGCACCGATACCGATGAAGATTAATAATGGGAATAATTCAGTTTCGATACCGATTTCGAATAAGATTTGTAGGACACCGTGTTGTTGTTGTCCACCAACGACTTGGTCAAGAACCCCTGTCCCTGGGAAGTTTACTAAAATTGTACCTAATCCCATTGGTACTAATAATGTTGGTTCGTACTCTTTTTTAATCCCTAAGTACATTAATAGGGCACCGATAGCCATCATGATACCTTGGCCCAAAGTAAATGACGCTAGATTTTGAACTAATGTTTCCACTGTTTCACTCCTTGAAAGTTATTAAAATTAGTTAATTGTAATTAAAGCGTCGCCTGGGTTTACCACTTGACCTTCTTTAACGTGAATTCCTGCTACAACCCCTGCTTTAGCTGCAACGATTTCGTTTTCCATTTTCATTGCTTCTAAAATCATTAATGGTTGGTTTTCAGTAACTGTGTCTCCTACGTTTACTAAAATACGTAAGATGTTACCAGGCATTGGAGACGGCATTGCGTCTGCGCCAGCTGGTGTTGCTGCTACAGGAGCTGCTGGTGCTGGAGCTGCTTCTACTGCTGGTGCAGCAGGTGCCGCTGGAGCTGCAACTGGTGCTACAGGAGCAGGCGCTGCAACTGCTCCAATTTCTTCCATTTCTACTTGGTACTCTTGACCGTCTACTTTGATTTTGAATTTACGTAACATATCGTAACATTCCTCCTAAAATATATTATGAATTGCGTTTTTGGTAGATTTCTTTAACAGCCCATTGACTGTCATTTGATTCACCTGCAGCAATCGCTGAGGCAATAACCGAGATAATCTTGGTTTCTGGGTTGCGTTTAAGGACGCGTTTAACCACAAATTGGCTTTCTGGATAATCTGAGGCCGCAATCGCCGCTGCAATGATTGAGACGTGCTTAGCTTCTTCTGCTTCTACCGGTACAAAAGCTTCTAATTTTTCCCATTCAGATTCTGGTTGTGCAGACTTTGTCGATGCGTGTTCCGTTGCTTCAGAGTTCTTCTTGCCAAATAATCGTTGGAGAATTCCCATTCCTTCACTCCCTTCCCAACATAATCTACATGCAATTATTATACAGAAAACGGCGTCATACCTAAACTAGAAACAGGTTTTTCCCCTGTTCTTTTGGTGTTTTATTATAAATAGGATATAAAACTTATGCTCATTTTGTCACATCAAACTGTTCTTTTATTGTTTTTCGATATGAAATTACTATCTTTTTTATTAAATATTGTTTAAGATATCGCTATAAGTAAACGAATTCATTTTTACAAAAATGGGTTCGTGGAGCTTCCTTTCAGGTTTTAGCGACTGAAGGATTCTCCAACTATAAAAAATTATTTTTTTAAACAAAGAAAGGAAGATATGATGGTTATCACAATTTCAGCTTACGTAATGATGGCAATTTTCATGTACGTTATCATGAAGAAAAAAATGTCACCATTTACAGCTTTAGTATTAATTCCATTAGTTTTTGCAATTATTTTAGTTGCTACAGGTCAAGTCCAAGACGTTAACATCGGTACATTAATTCGCCAAGGGTTATTCGGAAATAACTCAAAAGATAAATTAACAGCGATGAAAGGGACTGCTGAAACAGGAATTATGCTTCTATTCGCAATCCTTTACTTCTCTACAATGTTAGACGCTGGATTATTCGATCCAATCACTAACAAAATGATTCGCTTCGCTAAAGGCGACCCAATGAAAGTATTGATGGCTACTGCTATCGTTGCTGCTGCCGTATCATTAAACGGTGACGGAACAACAACTACATTAATCTGCTGCTCAGCTTTCGTGCCAATTTACAAAAAATTAGACATGAAATTAATGAACTTAGGGGTTCTTATTATCTTACAAAACACTATCATGAACTTATTACCATGGGGCGGACCTACTGCTCGTGCGATGTCAGTTCTTGGTGTAGAAGCAGATATCCTAGCTTACTTAGCACCAGGTATGATTCTTTCAGTTCTTTACGTAATCTTCTTTGTTGCTCGCTCAATGGGTAAAAAAGAACGCGCTCGTTTAGGTATCCAAGAATTAACTGAAGAAGAATTAAACGAATTGACTACAATTTCTGATCCTGAAGTATTAGAAAAACGTCGTCCACAAAACTTTGTAATCAACGCTATCTTAACAATCGTATTAATCGGTTGGTTAGTTGCTGGTTCATTCATCAATTCAATCGAAGTTAAACCAGTTGTATTATTCTTAGTTGGTACAGGTTTAGCCTTAATGATTAACTACCCAGACTTAAAAGCTCAATCTAAACGTATTGGAGACAACGCTGGGGATGCTGTACAAGTAGTATTACTAGTATTCGGTGCTGGCGTATTCATGGGATTATTCCAAGGAACTGGAATGGCAACTGCTTTAACACAAAGTATCGTTCAAGTTATCCCTCAACAATTAGCAGGATTCTGGTCATTAATCATTGCATTAATCTCGATCCCTGGTACATTCTTCTTAACAAACGACGGATTCTACTACGGAGTATTAATTCCATTCGCTGAAGTTGGACGTCAATACGGCTTCACAGATATGCAAATGGCATTAGCTTCATTAATGGGTCAAGCATTCCACTTATTAAGCCCATTAGTAGCGTTCATCTACTTACTATTACGTCTAACAGGATTAGACATGGGTGAATGGCAAAAAGAATCAGCTAAATACGCAGCTGTTATCTTCGTCATCTTCGTTGTAACAATCGTATTAATGGGTCATATGCCATTATACTTACCACAAAATTAAACAATTGAATTTGTGAAAAAGACTTGTTCAGGCCTAGCCTAACAAGTCTTTTTTTGTGCATTTTACCATTTTATCGTTTATACTATCTCTAATGTTTACAATAATTTCCAGGAGGCTACTATGTCAGCGATTATCCAAGCGGTAAAGAAAAATTTAGATATTACCCAAAACAAACCTCTTAAAATTTCGCTCTACGAAGCTTTTCGTAAAACGATTATCTTAGGAGAAATCCCTGCAGGTACGCGTATTAACGAGAAAGAATTCTCGACTGAGTTAAACATCAGCCGTACACCCATTCGCTACGCTCTTAACGAGTTAACGAAAGAGCACCTAGTAGAGCACATCCCTAAGATTGGTGTCATCGTAAAAGGAATTTCCATTAAAGATGCCCATGAAATTTACGAAATTAGAAAATCACTCGACACATTGGCAACAATTAATGCGATGAAACTCATGACGAAAGAAGACTTCGAAGAGTTGAACGCCATTCTCGAAGAATGCGAACGTCTCAACAACGAAGACAGAGTCGACGAAGTACTTGCGAACTTCACGACTTTCAATGATTTCATCTACGAAAAATGCCAAATGACACGTCTAAAAGAAATCGTATTTGAATTACGTACATACGTCATTTACTTCCGCGACTTATCGATTCGTTCTTCAGAACGCCGTACAAAAGCACTCGAAGAACACAAACTCATCTATCGCGGCATGCTCAATAACGACGTAGAACAAATCACGCTGATTACACACGAGCACTTAGATCGCTCCTTACAATTTATTTTGAAACAAATGGAGAAATTACACATTGATTAATCCTGAGTTTTTAGCAAAAGCGGCCACAGACGCCCTTCTACAAGAAGTAAATCTCGCGCCAAAACCAGGCCTCGTGGATCCCATTTCCACAGGCGCTCATAAGGACATGACAAAGGACACCTTCTATCAAAGCATCGTTGCTCTCCGCCCTTATTTACTAGCCTATGCCGAAGCAGGAAGCCGTCATAACGGCAGTCCACTCGACTTATTCAACGAACTTCGCACCCTTGGAAAACAAGCCGAAGATGCGATGATGGCCGCCACAAACAATATCAACACCCATAAAGGAGCCAACTTCTCCTTTGCGCTCGTCTTAGGGGCTACCGCTCATACGAATGGCAACATTCCAGAAGCCTTGCACTACTGCCACCTAATGACGCGCCACCTCATCGAAGTGGACTTTGCCAACCTCGACCAAAAAGAACACCTCTCTTATGGTGAAAAACTCTACGTCGAACATGGCATCAAAGGCATTCGAGGCGAAGCAGCAACAGGCTACCCAAGCCTTGCAAAAGCACTCAACTATTACAATACACTACACACGCACACACCACGTCACCGCGACTTACTCCTTCTCCTCTACTTGATGACTTTCGTAGAAGACGGAAACCTTATTCACCGCGGCGGAATCGATGCGTATAAACAAGTCCAAAAAGAAGCACAACAATTATTCGAAGAAGCACAAACCCTCACAGAAACTGAGCTAGCAAACCGACTCGAGGACTACGACAACGTCCTTATCGAGCGTAACTTGAGCCCTGGAGGCAGCGCAGACTTACTCTCGCTCACCTTCTTCTGTCATCAAATACAACAAAACGGATGACCCTTCATCCGTTTTTTCTTTGCCCTTTTTCCGTCCCAGCACTTTCCCTGTTTACACCCATTACTAGCACACGCTCCCTGTTCTCCCTTCCCCGCGCCAGAGAACGTGGCATGCACACCTGTCGCACTCTCTTATTCAAGAAAGGATTAACCTTTTTATTTATCCACTCCCCCTGAGGCCTGATATTCGGAAAAATCTCGGATTCTATAATAGCAGTAATGGGGAATCGTATTAAATGCGAATTAAAGGGAGTTAGGAATTTATTCCTTACTCCCTTTTTGAGGCTTTAAAGGTGAGAGCCCCTAGGCTCGAACCGGTACCCCATTACCGCTATTATGAAGATATCCGAGTATTTTGAAGAATATCGGGCCGAAGGCCCATAGTTTTAAATTAATATAAACAAAAAAGAGTTAACGCAGTTTGCGTTAACCCTTTCTGTTAGCTTTTATTTAATAAGAGCAAGTGCTGCTTGCACGTGTGCAATGCTGCGTTCTCTTCCAAGCAATTCGATCGTCTTGCCGATCTCCGGCCCGTGTGTTTGTCCACTCGTAGCCACACGAATTGGCATAAACAAGTTTTTACCCTTCACGCCAGTTTCCTTTTGAACTTCCTTGATCGCTGCAAGAATGCTTGGTTCATCGAATGTTTCCATTGATTCTAATTTCGCAACAAAAGCGTTCAATACAGTTGGAACTGTTTCGCCTTGAAGCACTTCTTTGGCTTGTTCATTTTCCACTTCGAAATCTTTTCTGAAGAATAGCGCTGATAACTCAACGATTTCATTCATGTAGCTCATTTGGTCGTGGTATAAAGCCACTAATTTTACTAACCATTCATGTTCTTCAGGAGAAACTTCGTCTTTTACAAGGCCTGCTTCTTTTAATTGAGCAATCGCCATTTCAGCCACTTCTTCTAATGGAGTTTTCTTCACGTATGTGTTGTTAATCCATTCTAATTTCTTAGGATCGAAGGCAGCTGGTGATTTACCAAGACGTTTTTCGTCGAAGATTTCGATGAATTCTTCACGGCTGAAGATTTCGTGTTCCCCTTGAGGAGACCATCCTAGAAGCGCGATAAAGTTGAACATCGCTTCTGGTAAGTACCCTAAGTCTTTATATTGTTCGATGAATTGTAGAATTGATTCATCACGTTTCGATAATTTCTTACCTGTCTCCGTATTAATGATTAATGTCATATGCCCAAAACGTGGTGGTACCCAACCGAATGCTTCGTAAATCATTAATTGTTTTGGAGTATTCGCAATATGGTCATCTCCACGTAAAACGTGAGTGATTTCCATGAAGTGGTCATCCACTGCTACTGCGAAGTTGTAAGTTGGCATTCCGTCACGTTTTAAGATAACGAAGTCGCCACCGACACTTGTAGATTCGAATGAAATTTCGCCTTTAACGATATCGTCGAATACGTAAGTTCCTTGTTTTGGAACACGGAAACGAACAACAGGAGTGCGTCCTTCTGCTTCGAAAGCATCACGTTGCTCTTGTGTTAAGTGAGCGTGTTGACCGCTGTAGTGAGGCATTTCGCCACGAGCACGTTGCGCTTCACGTTCTGATTCCAATTCTTCCTCTGTCATGTAGCATTTATACGCTTTGTCTTCGGCAATTAATTGCTCGATTAGTGGATTATAAATGTGTTCACGTTCTGATTGACGGTATGGACCGTATTTGCCAGGTTTGTCTGGACCTTCATCCCAATCCATTCCAAGCCATGTTAAGTTTTCTAATTGGCTTTCTTCACCGTGTTCAAGATTTCTCTTGCGGTCAGTATCCTCGATACGGATGATGAACTCTCCACCATAATGTCTCGCGAATAAATAGTTAAATAGAGCTGTACGGGCATTCCCGATGTGTAAGTGCCCTGTTGGACTTGGTGCATAACGTACACGCACTTTATCTGTCATTGTAAAACTTCCTTTCTTTTGTCATCCTTCTTATTGTAAAACTTTTCCATGAGGATTTCCATGATTAATTTACAAGTCTTCTAAAATATATTTAAAATCTTTTTCTTCGAGCTTTTGAATGAGAATCACTCCGTCGCCCAGTGGAAGTAAAGTTGATTTTAATGTTGGGTCGCTTTGAACCAAATCAAGGAACATATTGAGGCGACGATGAATTTTACGCACGCGTCTTGGGCGCTCCATCACGTCTTCTAAAATCGTTCCTCCTTGGAAAATATCGTCCACCATTAGCACACCACCGACTTCAAGCACGTCCATGCAATATGGGAAGAACTCGATGTATTTAGCTTTGGCGCTATCCATAAATAGGAAATCGTATTTTCCTTGTTCCAATGTAGGTAAAATATCTGCCGCATCGCCTTCCAGTTGTGTGATACGGTCAGCCAACCCTAGTCTTTCAAAGTTAGCTTTGGCACGGCTATACATTAATTCGTAGCGGTCAATGGTTGTTACTTTTGCTTGTGGTGAAGCTGTTGCCATCAAACTCGCTGAGAATCCGATTGCCGTTCCAATCTCTAAAATATTTTTTGGTTGGGTTAATCCAACAATAAAATCTAGAAACACAGCTGTTTCGTGAGGAATAATTGGAATTCCTAATTCATTGGCTGTATTTTCTAATTCACCCAAGTCCCCCGGAAAACGGCGTTGACTTGAACGCATGTACTCGACCAGTTCCGGTTTGACAACTGGTCTGTGCATCATTTCATTTAACATAAATTCTCCTTTGATTAGAATCCGCCACCGCCGGATCCTCCACCACTACCACCGCTCGATCCGCCAGAGAATCCTCCGCCGAATCCACCAGAGTTGCTGCTTCCATTCACAGAAGAATTCGCAGTGTTGTACGAGCTTGAAAAAGTACTATTAAAATCAGAAACAGGATAGTAAATCGTTCCGTTTTGAGTTGAATAGAACACACTGTTTGGTAATTGGTCTGGTATTAATTTTTTCAACACTTTAATCACGTGTTCAGCCACGCCTAAAGAGATGGCATAAACAAGGAAGTGATCCCACAGTTGAATACTTGGTAAATCTTCGATCCGCTTCATTGGTGAGAGATCTTTTAGCATTTGTTTAAAAGCTTGCCATTTACGATAACGTAATTCCCCTTCAAGAGAACGACGGTTGGCAAAAATTCCTGTCCCGATAAGGGTTAATGGTCCAACGACAAGGAGTACGCCTCCAACAGTCCACAATAAATAATTTATATTCTTCGTTAAGAAGGCCGCACCAATCGTTAAAGCACCGATGATGACAAGCAAGCATCCTGGGAAGCCACTACGTCCTTGAGGTTCGTCTTTACCAAAACGCGTTACGCGGTATTTCTCAGCCGCAGTATCGACAGCGCCCATCCATTTTTGACACTCATTGTAGTAAGTCGTTGAATGGTTTTTCGCATACTTCTTCACTTGTTCGAGTTCAATCGATGTGCCTCCACCGCCAACAACTTCAAAAAGTAAATGAAGCGCTAGTTTTTCATGACGAAGCATTTCTTTCGTATCGTCCACAAGCGTAATGGTATACGGCTCTGTATCGGATAATTTCAAGACTTTCTTACGAACAAGGTCCATCACCGTCGCACTAAAGTCGGTCATATCTGTTTTTCCGTAAACCGCCTGATTCATAACGGCTGGCGTAATATCTTCAGGAAGTTCATAGAGATGATCTGGAATATGTTGTACCTTAGCAAGACGATTACGGTTCGCGAAGAATCCTGTTGCAAAGGCATAAACCATGTTCAAGACTAAGAGAACCCAACCAGCAATCATTCCGAAGAACCCTGTATTTCTAAGGTTTTTCTCGTCATTGATGAGCTTTTCCTCTTCGGCTACGATGCGGTCAAACGCTTTTTCGTTTTTCACATTTGTATTCGCATGTGTCAATGTTTGTGGGAATAACATATGCACTTCCACAAAATCTCCACTTTCATTTTGAGGAGCCGTGAGTGTTACTGAACGATAGTCGCTCGCAATCTTTACGTCCCCATTTTGACCTGCACCATGTCCCCATGCACGAAGCGTTTCCCTTGAAGCTGTTCCAGGGATATTCACCTTCACCGTAATATTGCGTTGGTCAATTTCCCACTCTTGTCCAACTACTTTACGGTTTAATTCCGCCGTATCTAAGTAGTTCGTAATGAGTTTTGGAATCGTATATTGGAATGTCACTTTTAATTTTGAGTTCGAGAATGGGAAAAATACTTTGAACTGAATCTTCGAACCGCTATCCGTTAATTGATACGTTCCCTTTTTCCCAGAATTCTCCTGGTTCATTAACAGACGCCCTTCGCTTGTTTCTAAATATGCATTGACATCTGTTGGTTTCCCAAAACCAGCGTAATCCAAGTTGTAGAAGACCCCGTTATACGCACCGTCCGATTGGAAGGTGATGGTTTCGAAAAACTGAACGTCCCCATTTTCTAAAATATTTGCTTCGATATCATACTTATCAACGACTAAACTTCTCGCATCAACCGTAGTACCGAGTCCCAAAAAGGCAACTAATCCTAATAAAAACGCGATAATCCAACGTTTCATTTGTTTCATATGCTCACCTCTATAAAAGAAGTGTGCGATGACTGCCGACTTCCACGAAGTACTTCGCCGTCACCGTCACACAGATTGTTTTCGTTTCTTACATTACTGATCCGACAATATTTAATTTCTTCTTCAAGTAGAATTTACCAGCAAGAGCCGCAGCCCCGATGAGTAAGTACCACTCGTAACTCATCACAAGATTAATCACTGATGGAATGTATTGTTGGCTTAACACCACTAAAATTAACCAAGCAACCATCGCTACCGTACTTACAACTAAGTAACGGATATATCCGCGTTGACCTTTTGGATTATCGAATTTCGGTGCATTTTTAGAAATGGCAAGCATCACAAATGCCCCTGCGATAAAGTTGATTAATAGTGTAAATAATCCCATTGGTTGAGTATCTGCACTTGGGTTTAACATCAACATCACTCCTGTAACAAGAGCAAATAATCCGCCGACTAAAAGTCCTCCGTCAACGGCAATTTGCCAGTCTGGTGATTTTGCGTCTGGGTCTTTTGTTGGCCCAGCTACGATTGATTGAACGCGTTCTGTTACCGTACCAAACAATTGACGAGCAGTCACACCCGCTTTTTGTTTTTCAACGATTTCTGGAAGCATTACTGATAATTCTTTTTCGATTTGCGCTTCGTCAAATCCAGCTTCTTTCAATGCGCGTTCTAGTTGATAGATGTATTGTTCATTTTTATTTGTTAATTCTGCTTTTAGAGCGTCTACTGACACTACTTCTTCTTGTACGTTTTGTTCTGACATGCTACAATCCTCCGATAACCTTATACATTAAATCTAAAGAGCATTACGTCGCCATCTTGCACGACATATTCTTTCCCTTCTTGACGAACTTTTCCGTTTTCTTTTGCAGCCGTCATACTACCGTATTCCAGTAGATCCGCGTAGGCTACCGTTTCGGCACGGATAAATCCACGCTCGAAGTCTGAGTGGATGATTCCCGCACATTGCGGAGCTTTCATGCCGCGGCGGAATGTCCACGCGCGCACTTCTTGTTCACCCGCTGTAAAGTAAGTCGCTAATCCTAATAAGTGGTATGCTTTTTGGATTAAGATATCTAACCCTGAGATTTCGATACCCATTTCTTCTAGGAAGGCTTGTTTCTCTTCTTCCTCTAATTCGGCTACCTCTTCTTCGATTTTCGCACAAATCACAACGACTTCTGCATCTTCTTTTGCAGCGTAGTCTTCTACTAATTGCACATATTGGTTATGGCCGCCTTCCATCACGTCATCTTCTGAGATATTTGCGATGTAAAGCATTGGTTTTGTTGTTAAAAGGAATAAGCCTTTCACGATTGGAAGTTCTTCATCTGTGAATTCAATCGTACGTGCTAATTGTCCTTCTTCTAACACAGGTTTGATTTTTTCTAAGACGGCAAGTTCTGCAACAGCGTCTTTATCTTTTGTTTTCGCAATTTTTACCACACGCGCGATACGTTTGTCCACTGACTCAAGGTCGGCCAGCACTAACTCTAGGTTGATTGTTTCGATGTCGGCGATTGGGTCTACTTTCCCAGACACGTGTGTAATATTTTCGTCTTCAAAACAACGAACCACTTGGCAAATCGCATCTACTTGACGGATATGGCTTAAGAATTTATTTCCAAGACCTTCCCCGCGGCTTGCCCCTTTCACGATTCCCGCGATATCTGTAAATTCAAATGTCGTTGGGACAGTTTTCTTTGGTTTCACTAATTCTGTTAGTTTTTGTAAACGAAGGTCTGGTACTTCTACCACTCCGACGTTTGGGTCAATCGTCGCAAACGGATAGTTCGCTGCTTCGACCCCTGCTTTTGTAATTGCATTAAATAATGTTGACTTCCCAACGTTTGGTAAGCCGACGATTCCAGCTGTTAAGGCCATTTGTCACACTCTTTCTTTATTTGTTTTCTTCGGCAACAGAAATCGTCACCTTTTTCATCTTCTTCTCGAATTCCCGTCTTGGCATTAGGACCATTTGACCACAGTGATCACACTTGATACGAATGTCCATCCCCATACGGATGATTTCCCAGGAATTCGTTTGGCACGCATGCGGCTTTTTCATTTCCACATGATCGTGTAATTGATACGTTGTTCCTGCTTTCATACAGACTCCTTTTTAATCGTCTAATTCGATTTCTAATACTTCTAAAATACGTGTTAAATCCTTTTGAGAAAGGTATTCAATCTCGATTTTTCCACGCTCGCCTTTTTCGACGATTTGCACGCTTGTTC
The DNA here is from genome assembly GCF_041433575.1 of Granulicatella sp. 20925_1_28. Classification (NCBI taxonomy): domain Bacteria; kingdom Bacillati; phylum Bacillota; class Bacilli; order Lactobacillales; family Carnobacteriaceae; genus Granulicatella; species Granulicatella sp. 20925_1_28. The sequence continues at coordinate 2,514 of NZ_JAPWBS010000013.1, read as the reverse complement.
CGAATTTATCCATTAAGCGTTCTTCTGATTCAACGATATACATGGATTTCTTCGGTTTCGCTGCTTTTTTAACAACCTTTTTCACTGGTTCATTAATCGATTGAACGAGTTGCTCCAAGGCACGAACGGTTAAGCCTTCCTTCACCGCTTTTTTAGCGACTGGTAAGATTTTTGTTTGGTCTTTTAATCCAAGTAAAGTACGTGCATGCCCTGAGGTTAACTCTCCGCTTTGAACGAGTTCTTGTACAGGTTGCGGTAACGTTAATAAACGTAAGAAGTTTGCTACATATGAACGGCTCTTGCCGACGCGGTTTGCGACTTCTTCTTGTTTTAATTTCAATGAATCCATCAATGTACGGTAAGCCATAGCTTCATCTAATGGTTTCAAGTTTTCACGTTGTAAGTTTTCGACAACCGCGATTTGAATCATTGTTTCTTCAGAGTAGTCACGTACGATGGCCGGAATCGTTTCTTTCTCAGCTAATTTAGACGCACGCAGACGACGTTCCCCAGCCACAAGTTCGTAACCTTTAATTTTCGACTTACGAACGATGATTGGTTGGAAGACTCCATTTTGACGTATCGATTCTGCTAATTCTGCCAATCCCTCTTCATCGAACTCTTTACGAGGTTGATATGGGTTTGGACGAATTTCTGAAACGGCAATTTGTTGAATTTGTTCTGAATCTTGAACTTGCTCAAGAGCATCGATTGTATCTAAGTCATTCATAAAGAGCGCATCGATTCCGCGTCCAAGACCTTTCCCTTTTTGATTTTTACTCATGTGCCAACACTTCCTTTGCTAACTCCATGTACACTTCAGCACCACGAGAGCGTGGATCGTAGTCGACAATCGCTTGTCCGTAACTTGGCGCCTCAGATAGACGTACGTTTCGAGGAATAATCGTTTTATATACTTTTTCACGGAAATACTTAATCACATCGTCTTTGACTTCGTTCCCTAAGTTCGTACGCGCATCGTACATCGTTAAAAGAACGCCCTCAATCTTCAACTGCGGATTGAAGTGCTTTCGAACCATCGTGATCGTGTTCATGAGCTGTGACAACCCTTCAAGCGCATAGTATTCACATTGCACAGGGATAAGAACTGTGTCGCTGGCCGTAAAAGCATTCATTGTTAAATGCCCTAGTGAAGGTGGACAGTCGATAAAGATATAATCGTAGTCATCTTTAATCTTCTTCACGGCTTCCTTCAAGCGTTGTTCACGACGTGGTTGGCTCGTTAACTCGATTTCGGCACCTGCTAACTGAATCGTAGAAGGAGCAATCATCAAGTTTTCGCGCGTTGTCGGTACAATGACATCAGCCATTGGTACTTGGTTCACTAAAACGTCATATACATCTTGTTCTAGTTCTCCTTTTTGCACGCCAAGACCACTCGTCGCATTTCCTTGAGGGTCACTATCAATAATTAATACTTTTTTGCCATGAACGGCAAGTGCTGCAGCCAAACTCACTGTTGAAGTCGTCTTCCCAACTCCACCTTTTTGGTTGGCAACGGATATCACACGTCCCATATTCTTCCTCCATGTTTTCTTGTTATAAAAAAGGGAGAATGCAAGCATTCTCCCTCTCGCATGTCTACAAAATGTTCTTCATTTCTCGCAATATTTTGTTCTTTTCTATTGTAACAAAAAAGCGCCTTTTTTTGTAGTCATAGCGGTTTATTTTACGAAAAAAGCTTCGCCCTTATTGTGGCAAAGCTTTCTTTTGTTGTTCATTAAATTGTAAGTAAGCGATAGAGTATTCTTTACGCATTTGTTCGCCTTCATCCGTTACCTTAATTTCAACATTTGTAATCAGATTTCCAGCGCCATCTGTCTTGATTTTTAACTCGACTTTAGACGTATCCGTCGTCGCGATTCCAAGAACAGACGTCAACGCCTTACGAATCGATTCGTCGTTTCCTGTATAAGTCTTCTCGTACCCAGAGAATGTCTTCTTCCAAGGAACCTCTTGATGAATTTCCTTCGTTAATTGAATCACCTTTGCATACGGGAAAACTACTGTATTTTGAAGACTTGATGCTGCCGTGATGGTTTGTTCCCACTTGTCTTGATAGTAGCGAATAAATCCGACATTGGCATCCGCAATCACTTCGAGTTGGTTCGTTACCTTCCCAGCATTTTTATCGATTTTCGAGCCGTATCCTGTGCCGTCTTTCCACGCGCTGGCACTCGCCACCGTTTGTGCTGCGGGTGTTTTTGAGCCCTCTTTATAATCTGATTTTTTCACCGTAATATGATAATTAGAAACAGACTCTTCGGAACTAGCGACTTGGTCTTGAACCGCCTGAGTCGATAGTCCATTTCCACAAGCAGATAAAACGCATAGAAACGCCATTAATACTGTACTTTTAATCCATTTCATGATTTTACCTCCTCCTTATCATCCGTTTTATTATAGCAAACTTCCTTCAAAAATTCTCTTAAAATAAAATATTAGAAAAATAGCTACAAAATAAGCTGGGCACTAGGCCCAGCTTACACAATT
>NZ_JAPWBS010000012.1:0-45127 GCF_041433575.1 Granulicatella sp. 20925_1_28 | reverse complement strand
TGTTACATCTTCAGCTGTTGGCGTTACAGCTGTTACAGTTGGTGTGTACTTAGCTGTTGCTGGAGTTCCGTTCGCGTCTTTCGCTTGAACAGTAATTCCATCTGGAGTTCCAACAAAGTCTTTGTTTGGTGTGAATGTTACTTCACCTGTTAATGGGTTAATTGTGTAAGTACCAACTTGTTTACCATCTTTCATCGCTGGTAATTCAGTCGCATCTGTTGGTTCTCCTGTGGCTGGATCAATGAATTTAGCTGGTTGATCAGCATCGATCTTCATTGGTACTTCAGAGTCGCCTTCTGTAAACTTAGGAGTTTCTTTTTGAGTTTGTCCTTGTTTACCTGTTGTAGTCTTATCTTCACCAGTTGGAGTTACTGGAGTAACTGTTGGTGTGTACTTAGCTGTTGCTGGAGTTCCGTTCGCATCTTTTGCTTGAACAGAAATTCCATCTGGAGTTCCCACGAAGTCTTTGTTTGGTGTGAATGTCACTTTACCAGTCGCAGGGTCAATTGTGTACGTACCTACTTGTTTACCATCTTTCATTGCTGGTAATTCAGTCGCATCTGTTGGTTCACCAGTTGCTGGGTCGATGAATTTCGCTGGGTTTTCAGCGTTCACAACCATAGGGATTTTTTCTTCTGCACCAGATTGTTGTTTAAATGTTACTGTATCAGATTGTGGTTGCCCTTGTTTACCAGTTGTTTCTTTGTTTTCACCTACTGGAGTTACAGGATTTACAGTTGGAGTGTATTTAATTCCGGCTAAAGAACGGCCAGTCGCTTCGTCCACCACTTGGATTAAGATTGGATCTGGAGTTCCAATAAAGTCTTTATTTGGCGTAAATTTCACCGTTCCATTTACTGGATCAATCTCATATAATCCAACTACCTTACCATCCTTCATCGCTGGAGCTTCATTACCAATGAGACCACCCGTTTCCGGATTCACAATAACCATTGGTGTTGTAGCAGAAGGTTTTACTTCGCCTTCTCCATTTGTAAATGTAAGTTTTTTGTCGTGTTCTAACCCTTGTAAATCTTCTGTAGTTACTTCTTCAGACAATGGAGTTACTGTTGGGATATAACGACCATCCATTGTGTTCGTTTGATCGCTGATGACAGGTTGAGAATTATCTTTTGTATTCCAACCAGTATCTACAGCATTGTTGTCAAGACGACGGATTGTAATACCCGCTGCAGTTCCAACAAAGCCGTTTTCTGGAATGAATTCCACTTGAACGTCTTTACCAGCACCTGTTACACGGTATTTACCTTCACCTGGTACTACATAAAATCCGTCAGCGTCTAATTCAACTTTATTTCCTTGCTCGTCAACAATATATGGAGCCACAGTTTCATCAATCACTGCATCTTCAGTTCTTGAGTAACGTTGTTTACCTTGAGCTGTGAATTCCACTGTTGCAGTTTGTTTCACGCCTTGTAGATTTGTAGTTTCTTTTTTGCTTCCTTTTGGTGGGAAGATTACTTGTGTTTCAAAGTCTTCTACTTCCCCTGACATTGACATACCTGTTGGGCTTTCAATATCTGGAGCATAAGTAGATACACGAACACGCACGCCTAGTTTATCTAATTGAAGATCGCTTAAGATTGGACCGTTGTTAAATTGTAATGTTACATTACCATCTTTAGTGATTGTTGCTTTTTCAGAGCGTTCGTTTTCGTCAAATTTACCATTTTGGTTAAAGTCAACCCATGCGTAAGCATAAGCTTCAGGAGCTCCACCAGTGTTTGCTTGTACTGTTAACGTATAGTTACCTGGACGTGTACGATCTAATGCGATCATTCCGTTTGTGTTGCCTTTTAAGTCTGTTGGTAAGATTTGGTCGATACCTTCATCGCCTGTACCGTCCTTATCGTCACCTTTCCAGTCTGTACGTTCTAAGTTTTCATCCATATCTGGACGAGTATCTCCAAAGTATGGTTGGTTAACGGCAGCGCCTGTTACCCCATTGACTTGGTTCATCGCGTGAGTTGCGATTCCGTATGAATCAGGTGCATCCCCTTCATCTAACGGTAAGAAACCAAGCATTGCGGATTGTTTACCTGAAGATGCGATATATAATCCAATTTCAGAAGCGCCACGTGTCATTACCATTGGGACTGCAAACAAGCTTGAAGAAAGGTTAGGACCGAATACACCAGTTCCTAAACCACCAGTTGTTGTATCTGGATTACCATAATACTTCCATGCAACAGTTTTTCCTTCTTCTCCTACAGCTGTTGCTCTACGTAGCAAGTTTAAGTTATTTGCGTATAGATTAATTCCATCTACCTTTACAGTAGTATTAGGTTTTGTAGGATCAAATAAGTCATTTGTATTTTGAGGAGCATAGTTTTTAGTTTTGGTGTTATTATTTTTTAACCATTCCCCGACATGTTGCCATCCTGTACCGTTAGTTGTAAATAAGGCTAATTCTCCTGGGTTCGCTGATTCACCATCGGCCATTACAATCGCTGGTTTTACAGTTTTACCTTTATATGTTGCTGAAATATCGTATTGAACCCCAATATTTCCTCCATCGTATTCTGATGAAATCGTTGTACTCTTCGTTCCTGTATCAATTCCTTCTGAACGAATTTCAGTCCAACGGTTTTGAGGGTCGGCAATTACTCGTGCTTCATCTCCATTTCTAAAAGCAGCATTTGTTTTTGCATTTGATGTCGAGTTAATATAACCATTTTTTGCGTTTGGATCATAAGTCGCTTTTTCTTCAGCTGTTGCGCCTTGATTTTCCATACGGTTCTTATAAATCTCTGTTGCTTGGAATGGTTTTAAAGATTTAACTTTAATTTTTACAATATAACCAGGCATAACTTCTTTTGTATAAGTTGCACCGACTGTTAATGCTAAGTGTCCATCGGCTGTTGTTTCAGCACCTGTCCAGTTTGCTTTATCACCAAAGTCTAACCATGAAACTTGTTTTAATAATTGTTCTGCTAAAATTTTTGGTGTGAAACCAGGTTTTTCTACTTTAGGAGTAGAAGTTGCGTCTACAACATCTTCACCAACTTTATCATCACTTGCAGGTGCAGCTTCACCTTCAGCAACTGCACGTCTTGAACGAGTACGTGGTTTGTTTTCTTCAGCTACTGTAGTTTCTTCTTTTTTCTCTGGAGCTGCAGTTGTTGCTTCTGCTTTCTCTGGAGCTGCTGTTGTTGCTTCTGCTTTCTCTGGAGCTGCTGTTGTTGCTTCTTTCTTTTCAGCAGCTGCAGTTGTTTCTTCTGTTTTTTCTGCTGGAGTTACTCCTTCAGCTGCAGTTGTTGCTTCTGCTTTTTCTACAGCAACTTCATAAACTGCTTTGTTGTCTTCGACAGTATCTTTCTTCTCTTCTGCAGGTTTTGCTGTTGCTTCTGCTGCTGTTGCTTCAACAGTGTCCGCATGTACAATTGTTTGCCCTTGTACAAACATAAATCCTAATGCTACAGCTACAGATGCTGTACCCATGCTTAATTTCTTGATTGCGTAGCGTGTTACTTTAGAACCGTTTTTACGCTCATTCATTTGAATATTTTTTGAACTAAACATCTTCTACCTCTTTTCTTTTTTCTTATTTTCTACTTCGATAATTTGTGATTTTTCACTGAAAAGGAAATAATTGCACCCTTATTCAGCTAAACATATTACCATATCTAATCGGATTTTCCAACTATTTCTACTCGAATCTCATTACAATTGCATTACATTTTTCTTGTGAATTGATTACTCCAAATTCTGAGAATTCAATTGTGAACAAAATATGAACACTATATCTAGTGTTTTCATTTGTTTTCATTATATCCACTGTGGTTTTTCTTAAAATTAGTACAGATATTTTTTAAAACTAATACAGATTCTACTTTTGCCTTCTTCTTAACCGCTCCTTTTTTCTTCTAATTCTTTTCTTTATTTTTAAAATCATGACTACAATGAATAGAACTCCTAACAACCCCAGCCAAACGATAAACGGAACTCTCAATAAGAAACGAAGTATTCCTTTGAGAATCTGCTTAGGCGTTTTTTCTTCTACTTGAGTAGTTTCGATATACGTTGATTCCACGGCATCATTGGCGGCTGGCTCTACTGTTACTGCGTACTCTTTATCATACAGCGTACCATATGGGGTTTGAACTTTTAATGTATTTCCTTCTAGCGTGTACTCAGGTTCTTTCCCTTTTTCTACGTATACATCAACCGTATGCTCTACTGTTACTTTTTGTCCATCGATTGTTTGAGTACCTGGGTTGAATACTGTCTTATGCTCGTAGTTCTTAAAAATATATTGCAATAATGCATTCCCGATTTTATGACGATTATACTCGCCGTGATGATCCGCGAATTGTCCGACTCCCAGAATCACTTCAACCAGCTCTACTCCATCTTGTTTGTAGATTCCAATATAATTAAATCCATCTCTTTCACTCGTCCCTGTTTTCAATCCAACGATTCCAGGAAAAGCCAACAAGTCCCCTTCAACCGAATGATTTGTATTCGTAATGGTTTTTGAATAAGGTGTTCCACTCATGACGGTTAATTCTTTATTCTTCGTAATTTCTGTTATTTCTGGATGCGCCTTTAGCATCGCTACAACCATCTTCGCTAAATCTCTAGCCGTTGATTGATTCGTTTCCGTTGAAGGATATCGTTGAACTGTATATAACCCTTCAAAATCATGCGTAACTGCGCCTGATGCTCCAACAAATTTTGTATTCGTCATTCCTAGCTCTTGTGCTTTTTGATTAATTAAATCTACGTAATCATCCGTATTTGGATTGATCAGATTTGCCAGCATTAAGACTGCAGCGTTTGACGAAGGAAGTAGCGCCATCTTAATCAGCTCACTTACTGGATATTCCACTCCTTCTACGATGGGCGAATTACTAAGGTTTGTCAGATTCGATATCGCTTGGTCATTCTTTGTCGCTACGACTTTATCCTGCAACGTAAATTTCCCACTCTTAATCGCGTCATACACCAAAAAGATTGTCATCAGCTTGCTCAAACTTGCTGGATCCACCACTCTATCTGGGTTCTCCTGGAAGAGGATTTCTCCATTCGAGAAGTTCACTACAATGTCTCCTTTAGGCGTATCTGCCTCGGATACAGAATTCCCTTCATTCTTTGTAATCGTAATACTTGATTCTTGTGCCAATACAGTCGTGATAGGCGCCAACATTCCAGTGAGCACCACACAACTCATTACAATTTTGAATAATTTTTTCACCATTTTTCCTCCTAATGTCCTACTCTCATCATATGAAATCCTTTCCAAAACTTCAATACTTTCAATATTAAAAAATCTTTACATTTCTTCGAAAAATGTCTAACCTTAGAACTAGAGGTGACAATATGAGACATTTAACTAAAAGTGCTGTTTTTCTTTTCTTTACCAAAGGAAAAAAGGTACTTCTTCAAAAACGAATGAACACTGGATTTATGGACGGCTATTACGATGCCACTGTGAGCGGTCATATTGAAGCCAATGAATCCATTACACAAGCAGCATTGCGTGAAACACGTGAAGAAATTGGCCTAGAAATTCCATCAAGTGCCCTTAACTTCTACACGACACTTCATATGCATTTTGACGAACATAATTATTTCTATTTCTACTTCCATGTAGATGTAACCACTCTTCCGAACTTTGAAATTCATAACGGCGAGCCTGGAAAAATTGAAGAATTCAAATGGTTCCCTTTAGCGAAACTCCCCAAGAAGATTTCAGATTTTAATAAAGCTGCTCTCGAAAACTATCAGACGGGTAAACCTCTTTCTGAATTCGGTTGGCCACAGATCCCTGAAAAATGTTCCTGGGCCTATCACTCACAAAAGATGATGGATTACCACGATAACGAATGGGGTGTCCCTTGCCACGATGACAAAGCTCTCTTCGAACGTCTCACACTAGAAACGATGCAAGCAGGCCTTAGCTGGGCAACCATTCTCAATAAGCGCGAAACCTTTAGAGAGGCTTTTAACAACTTCGATATCCAAACCGTTGCTACCTATGACGAAGCTAAAGTCCAATCTCTTCTTCAAAATGAAGGCATTATTCGCAATCAACTGAAGATTCGTGCTGCTATCGCAAACGCCAAAGCAATTCTTGCTATCCAAGAAAAGTATGGTAGCTTTGACGCTTTTTGTTGGAGCTTTGTTGACAACAAACCTATCATCAATGAATACACTACTATGGCAGAAGTTCCAGCCTTCACGCCCCTTGCCGAAAAGTTCCGCAACGCTCTTCTCAAAGAAGGTTTTAAGTTTGTCGGATCAACGATTGTCTACTCCTTTATGCAATCTATTGGTATGGTAAACGACCATTTAACAACTTGTCCATGTAAATAAAAAAATATCGTTATACCTTATACGGTATAACGATATTTTTTTAATCTAAGATTGCTCGACTCAATAAGTCTGTCATTTCACTCTCATCGTCGCACATCGCTTTAAATCCAACAGCAAACTTCTTCACTGCTTCCACATCTTCTGACCCGATTGAGAACAAACCCGCTTCCGAATCAAATGACAATGAGTCTAGTAATTCTGGCATCTTTTCTTCTAAAAAGACAGTCGCTAGCGAATTCCAATCATAGCCATTTCCAAGGAACCCCTCTTCTTGCCTAGTATCAAACACATTTTGTTTATAATCTTCATTTAACCAGAGCACGAGTGTTGCCCATACATCTTCAGTTCCCTCATCGAACACCATGAGTTTAAAGGGCTCTAATTGTTTATTGATTTCTTCGTATGACATCCCTTAACGACTCCTCCATTCATTTCCCTCTATTCTACCCATCATCACACCATTTGTCGAGCCTCCCCCATGAGGCGCGCACTCTCTGTCATAGAACCGGTTCATTAACGAGGTTGTTGAAGCTTGGATATGAACACACCAATAGACTTATTTCATCAAACAGATTCCTACATTACCATATTTGGTAATCAAAAACACGAAGCTAAGTAGAATTGAGACCGAGACTCAATCCTGTGAGTAGCACACACTCTATCTCAGCACCTCTCCATTGACCAGTGTGTTGAAGTTTGGATATGAACACTCCAATAGTTTTACTGCACGAAACAGATTCTAAAATACCCTGCTTTTTAAGGTAAAACACAAAGAGCCTCGGATACCAATAATCATAAGAATAACGTGCGTAACCAATGTGAATTACACTCTCTTGAAAATTTATTTTCTAGAGAGTGTTTGAAGCTTGGTAGCCTCAAGACCTTGGCTTGAGGCGATACAGTTATTCTTATAATTATTGAACGTAGCCGAAGGCTTTAAGTGTTTTACCTTTGCACAAACAAAAAAACAGGCTCCTTTTTAGGAACCTGTTTGAGTTGAAATCACAACCATTTTGTATAGTCTTCGTCATCCATTGCTTCAACACTACCGAGTAGGTACCCATTTCCGACCTGCGAGAAGAAGTCATGGTTACTTGTACCAGTTGAAATCCCGTTCATCACAATCGGATCCACATCTTCAGCAGTATCCGGGAACAACGGATCGAACCCTAAGTTTTGAAGCGCCTTATTCGCGTTATAACGAATAAACACTTTAACTTTTTCAGTCCAACCAACTTGGTCATAGATAGATTGTGTATACTTCACTTCGTTTTGGTAAAGTTCCAAGCATAAGTTGTATACCCACATCTTCATTTCTTCTTGTTCTGGCTCAGATAATTCGTTGTAGCCTTGTTGGAACTTGTATCCTGTATAAGTTCCGTGAACTGACTCGTCACGAATGATTAACTTGATGATTTCAGCTACGTTCGCAAGCTTGTTGTTTCCTAAGTAGTAAAGTGGTGTAAAGAATCCACTGTAGAATAGGAATGTTTCAAGCATTGTAGAAGCCACTTTCATCTTCAAAGCATCTCTACTTTGATAGATTTCGTTAATCTTTCTTGCTTTGAATTGTAAGTATTCATTGTTGTTTGTCCATTCGAAAATGTCTTCGATTTCTGCTTTTGTATGCAAAGTACTGAAGATTGTTGAGTAACTTTTCGCGTGAACAGATTCCATGAATTGAATGTTATTCCATACGGCTTCTTCGTGTTGAGTGCGCACGTAATCTTTCATTAAGCTTGCACCTTCTTCTGATTGAAGCGTATCTAATAATGTTAATCCACCGAATACTTTCCCCACTACATCTTTTTCTTCTGGAGATAATGTTCTCCAGTCGTCCAAGTCGTTTGATACTGGAATACGTGTATCTAACCAGAATTGCTCTGTTAGTTTTTCCCAAGTTAATTTATCAATCATGTCTTCAACTTGGTTCCAGTCAATCGCTTTATAGTACTCTACTGGTTGAGTAGAATTTTGAGAAAGAATCTCATTAAAATATCGTTTTGTACTCATGAGCTTTTGTCCTTTCTTTCGTATTCCCATTAAATGCTGCAGCTTTCGCAAGCATTACTTCCGATTTCATCGTTGTTTTCTGTAAATGTACGTACATAGTAGATTGACTTGATGCCTTTATTCCACGCGTAGTTACGTAAAATGTTTAAGTCACGTGTTGTCATCTTGTTCGTACGTCCTTCTTTCCATTCGTATAATCCTTCAGGAAGTTCTGAACGCATGAATAATGTCAAGCTCATTCCTTGGTCGATATGTTTTTGAGCTGCTGCGTATACATCGATGACTTTACGCATATCGATATCGTACGCTGATTTGTAGAATGGTAAAGTTTCGTTTGATAAGAATGGAGCTGGATAATAAGTCTTACCAGTCTTCTTCTCTTGACGTTCTTCAATTAAACGAGTGATTGGGTGTAATGAAGCACTTGTTTCGTTTACGTAGCTGATTGAACCAGTTGGCGCAATTGCTAAACGGTTTTGGTGATATAATCCACCGCTCATCACATCTTCTTTTAATTGTTTCCAATCTTCTGCAGTTGGAATTGGAAGTTTCTCGAAGATTTTCTTCACTTTTTCAGATTGAATTTGTACATCTTCCGCAATGTAGCTGTCGAAGTATTCACCTGTTGCGTATTTAGAACGTTCGAAGCCTTCGAATGATTTACCGCGTTCTTTAGCAATCTTGTTACTTGCTTTCAATGTGTAGAAGTTTAACATTCTGAAGTATAAATCAGTGGCTTCGATAGACTCAGGTGAGCCGTATTCCATTTGATTTAATGCAAAGAATGTGTGTAATCCCATCGCTCCAAGACCGATAGTATGTGCTTTGTTGTTTCCGTTTTTAACAGTTGGTACAGCATCGATACTTGAGTGGTCTGTTACGAATGTTAAAGCACGAACCGCTACATCTACAGAACGTTCGAAGTCAGGAGATTTCATTAAGTTCACGATGTTTGTTGAACCTAAGTTACAGCTGATATCTGTTCCTAAGTGTTCATATTCTTGAGCATTGTTGATTACTGAAGGCTCTTGAACTTGTAGGATTTCAGAACATAAATTACTCATGATAATCTTTCCATCAATTGGGTTTACACGGTTTGCTGTATCGATATTCACCACATATGGATATCCAGATTCTTGTTGTAATTTACTAATTTCGTTTTCTAAGTCACGCGCACGTAATTTAGATTTACGGATTTCAGGGTTGTTAACCATGTTGTCATATTCTTTAGTGATGTCCACATATGAAAATGGTACGCCGTAAATACGTTCCACATCATATGGGCTGAATAAGTACATAATGTCGTCGTTTTTGATTAATTCGTAGAATTTATCTGGGACAACTAACCCAAGTGATAATGTCTTCACACGCACTTTTTCGTCCGCGTTTTCTTTTTTAGTAGATAAGAACGATACGATATCTGGGTGGAATACGTTTAAGTAAACCGCACCAGCACCGTTACGTTGACCTAATTGGTTAGAGTAACTGAAACTATCTTCTAATAATTTCATAATTGGAACAACACCGCTTGATGCGTTCTCAATTTTCTTGATTGGGTCACCTGCTGCACGAACGTTAGACAAGCTTACCCCTACTCCTCCCCCAATTCTTGATAATTGAAGAGCTGAGTTGATTGTACGACCGATACTGTTCATGTCGTCTGTTGTTTGAATTAAGAAGCATGAAACGAGTTCCCCACGACGTTTTCTTCCGGCATTCAAGAATGTTGGTGTTGCTGGTTGGTAACGTTGTGTAATCATTTCTTCTGCTAAATCATGTGCTAATTGCTCATCACCATCTGCTAAGAAAAGAGCGTTAAATACAATACGATCTTCAAAACGTTCTAAGTAACGTTGACCATCGTTTGTCTTCATTGCATATTGTTTGTAGAATTTGAACGCAGACATGAATGAACGGAAACGGAATTTTTTCTTGTACGTTTCTTTCATTAATTTCTTAACGAATTTACGGTTGTATTTCCCTAAAAATTCTGCTTCTAAATAATCGTGTTCGATTAAGTAATCGAGTTTTTCATCTAATGTATAGAAGAAAACTGTATTTGGGTTAACGTGTTCTAAGAAGAACGCACGAACCGCTTCACGATCTTTATGCAATGGAATTTTCCCATCAACTGGACGGTTTAACTCATTGTTTAATGCGAAGTATGTAACTTCTTGAGTCTTGTTTATTAATTTTGGACTATCCAATCTCTCTCACCTTTTCTATTAGTATTTGTACATCTTTATCTGTACCTTGATTTTCAAAGCAATGCAGCAATGGAATTTGGTATTTAGCCGCTAACGCTCTGGCATTGGAACAAAAGCTCGTATTGAAATTGCGATTCCCTGAACCGGCAACCCCTTTTAATAGCGCGCGATTCTCGCCAAAATCAATAAATTCATAAAAAAAATTCGCCACTTGCTCTCCATAAGTTGGTGTAATGACGATATAAGGTTCTTCCATTTGTACTGTAGAATTTTTCTTAGAAATCTCAATAAAATCCCAGTTCAATTTTTTTACGAATTGTCTTGTCTTTCCAGTTAGCGATAAATAAACGACTTTCACGAATACTCCATTTCTGAATTCGAAATACACCTTCATGCATTTCTAGCTCACTTTAAACTCACGAAATTAATTATAGCCAGCCTAGAAGTTTTTTGCAACATTTTAACAACATTTTGTATTGTTTTTTTTACGAAACACAAAATATAGTGACTCCACCTACCTACCCCCGACATTTAGTGTACGCAAAAAATCAAGTAAAATGATTGACAGAAACGGTTGACGACTGTAGACTAAACATATAGAAAGGAGTTCTATTTATGACAGAATTTCAACCAATGAGCCCTTCTGAACGTCAAATTATGCGTGTCTTATGGGCCAATCCAAACAGCACAAGCGGATATATTATCGAGCAATTGCAACGCTCATTTTCATGGAGTGACTCGACGATTAAAACCCTCATTATCCGTTTAACCAAAAAAGGATATATCCAAATCGATAATCGAAAGAAACCATTCCACTACTCTGCGACGATTTCTGAGAAAGCACAACTCGACCAAGAGACCGATGTGCTTCTAGAACAAGTTTGCCATAAACAGAATGGAAATTTAATACATACACTGATCGATAAGGCCACTTTGAGCCAAGATGATATTCAAGTATTAGTGAACGCCTTAAAGGAGAAAGCAGCCACTGCTCCAACATCTGTTGCATGTAACTGCCTACCAGGACAATGTAATTGCCATCACCATCACAACTAACATAAAAACCTATTGCTTAAAGCCATAATGACTTTAAACAATAGGTTATTTTTATTTTTAATTATCTCACATCTTAATTTTTAAGATAGTCCTTCGCGTCCTTAAAGAAGCTAGCAATAATCATGACGATAATAATCCCAATTGGAAGTGCCGCAATAATTGCAACGGACTGTAAGTTATACATTGAGTTTTCTGAGAAAATCAATGCGATTGGGAACAAGATAAATACGAGTGACCAGAACATGCGGACACGTTTATCACTACCATGTGTGTGCTCTAATTCTTTGTATGAATAAGCAGACACCACAAGTGTTAAGGCATCGAATGTTGTCGCGTAGAAAGCAATCATCGTAACTGCTAGTAATAACAATCCAATGTTAGCTAAAGGCATTGTATCAAAAATTTTCAAAATTGCTCCAGCATAATCCGCATTATTACTTAAAATACCAGTAATATCCACCCCATGTTTTAATTGTTGGGCTAAGCCATAGTTTCCAAGAATGATAAACGCTGTAAACGTTCCAGCAATCCCCCACGCGTATCCACCAAGAACTGTATTTTTAATCGTGCGTCCTTTTGAAATACTACCGATAAAGAACGGCGTTGCCACACACCAAACCATCCAATATGACCAATAATAGATGGTCCATTTTTGTGGGAAGCTTGTTTCACGAAGCGGATCAAGCCACGTAGACATTCCGATAAAGTTTTGGATAAGGTTCCCAATAGCGCTAAACCCTGTTTCTAAGATATAAACTGTTTCTCCACCGAAGAATAAGAAATATCCGAGTAAGGCAAAGAATAAATACGTACAGATAGCAGCTAGTTTAGAAACGGCGTCCATCCCAAGCATTACGGTACTTGTATATACGGCTGCAATTAATAATAGGACTACAATCGTAATAATTTTCGAATTTTCAATCCCGAACACTTGGCTCATCGCTGCTGAAAGAAGCGGAGTCGCAAGTGAGAAAGTTGTTGCTGTCCCGGCGATCAACGCAAAAATAGCAATCAAGTCGATTGTTTTTCCCATCCATCCGTCAACTTTGTCTCCAAGGAGTGGACGACAAGCTTCAGAGAATTTTTGTTTCTCTACTTTACGGTTATGCAACATAAATCCAAAGGCCACTGCAAGCATGATGTAGAATCCCCATGCGATTGGTCCCCAGTGGAATAATGGGAATGTTGACGCCCATTTTTGAACACTACCGAGTTCACCAAGGTAAGATTCTTGCGCATATAATGCCCATTCAATCATCGCGTAGAATACGATATCTGCTGCCATTGTAGAAGTAAAGATCATTACACCCCATTGGAAGCTAGAATACTCAACTTTACTATCTTCTCCCCCGAGTACGATATGGCCGTATTTTGAAAAAGCCACATACACACTACAAAGAAACACACCAACTGCAAGCATCGCATAGTAAATACTGAATTGGTCGCCTAAGAAGCCACGAACACCTTCAAGAACAGCTGAACTTGCATCCGGGAACATCATAAATAGAATTCCTAAAACGACTACTCCAAATAGCGGTACAAGCGTTGCGACCCAGTCAATCTCGTCGCGAAGATTTTTCTTTTCTACTTCATTATTCATGATTTGCCTCCTCTAGAACACTCTTGTAAGAGTCATCTACTGCTACTAATTCTTCTAGGCTATCGATTTCAACGATATCCCCTTCTTGCATTGGATAAATGCCCATTTCATATTCATCTGGGTAGCAGAACATCGCCACATCATCCCAGTAAATATCATGGTTTTTCTTTTCCTCAAATTCGATTTCAAGATGACGTTTTAACTGTTGACCGTCTTCTTTCGTCCAACGAGAGATGCTAAATAATTGCCATCCCTTCTGTCCTCCAGTACGGCTACAACTCGTAACGACTCCATCGTCATCCACTTGCATCAACCATTCGTCGGTGCCATTTTCTACCGGAATACACGCATATCCTGAACGTGTAAACTCTGGATGTAATATTTCACTGTTGTAGATTAATTGGTCGCCATCTAGAATAATCACTTCTTCTAAATGGTCACGAACTACATACAGTGATGAAATATTATTAGCGACATCAAAGTATGGATTTTCAACGATGTTAATTTCTGGATAGTCCGCTTTAAGTTCAGCAAACTTCTCTTTTAGATAACCAACCACGACATAAATTTCATGGATTCCTTGTTCATGAAGTGCACCAATGACGGTGTCAATCATTCGTTTCCCATTTACTTTTACAAGCGGTTTTGGAATGGTATTTGTAATCGGACGCATTCTTGTACCTTTACCCGCAGCCATAATAATCGCTCGTTTTACTGTATTTGTCATTATTTTTCCTCTTTTGCTAATTCTTCTTGCACAATGCGGTAGAAATCTTTGGCATAACGGTATTGCATTAATGAGTACTCACCAAAGTCAACGCCGAGTGTGCGTTTGTACTCGCACCAGTTACTCCACAGCATACCGCTAATCGCCATATACGCATAGACTTTCAAGCGTGTCATCTTCTCACATTTTCCTTCGAAATAAAGGTCGATGAGTGCATCAGCCTGCTTGCGGTCATACCCTGCATAAATACAGAACATTGCAATATCAATATGCGGATCTTGCATTCCAGAGTATTCCCAGTCAATCAGACGAATGTCTCCCTCTTTTGTAAATAAGAAGTTGTCATAGACTGAATCGATATGACTCAATACGGGCTCTGCTTTATATTTTTCAACGAAACTCTTGAGCCCAAGAATCTTCTTCTGAATTTCAGCATGGTCTTTATAATAAGAAGATTGACCATTCCACAAGCTTTGATAAAACTCAATTTGCTTAAATGGATCGAAAGTATGCTTCACTTTTAATTTTGACTGATGGAACTCGCGTAATTTTGCCATACAGCGCTGTAAGTCTTTTTTATTCGTGCTATCGCATGAACGCGCTCCTTCCAGATACGCCGTAATCTTATATCCATTGTCTGGATTCATATACACCACATCATCGCAAATTTGCTTACCTTCTAAGACACGATACACATCTGATTCTTCCTTACGATTGATGAGATGGTCAGTTCCTTCTCCTGGAATACGCATAATGTATTTTTGACCCTTACAAGTAAATAGGAAACTACGATTCGTCATCCCTTTTTTCAATACTTCGATATTGACGATTTCGTCAAGCGTTACTCCTAGAGCCTTCGAGATTTGCTGCAAGGCATCCGTTTCTAAGTGCGAGGATGACTTATCGAGTTCACGGAGTTGTTCATACGTATTGATTTCAAAGACGGTTGCGTCATCCATTAGTTTAGGATAGACTGTATATTTCCTATTCTCGTCTTCAAGCGTTACTTCCCAGAACGACTTCTCATGTCTTTCTTCTGCAGCAGCAGCGTTTAATTGTTTTGCCACTGCCTTAGCGTCTTTTTCTGTTAAATAACAGATGCCATATGGACGATTTCCTTTCCCTCTTTTATCGCTAGTAATGATTTCTTGTTTCTTATTCACTCTAAAGAAGCTTTGTTCCACCTCTTCTTGGCCAAGTAAATACCATGAATACAATTCATCTGTATCAAATGGAGATTCCTTACACCATAAGTCACAAGGAACGATATACGTATTGCCTAGAATTCCTGCAACACGTTGTAATGAATAGAAATTATTTTTTGTCGCATAGTCTCTATTCACCGCAAGTTTCACTTGATAGTCATCCATTAAGTACTCGTATTGCTCTTTCATAAAGCCAACGACTACAGTAATGTCCGTAATCCCTACTGCTTGTAATTGCTTAATCAAGCGTTCAATCAGCGGCTCTTTCTTCACTTCAAGAAGCCCTTTTGGCGTTTCAGTATTAATTGGAACCATACGCATTCCAAATCCAGCAGCCAAAATAACAGCATTCTTTGGTTTATTTTTCTTAAAGAGCGCCTTTGCTTTACTTGTCAGATTAAATTTAGCATCCACAAGTTCCAGTTCTCGTAGTCGTTTTAATTCACGATTCACGAGACCAAGCGAATAGCCTGAAAGCTCTGCTAACTCTCTTTGATTTTGAATATCTTGTTGTTTAATAAGTTTTAGTAAATCGAGATTTGTTTTGTTCATATTATTTACCTCTCGTGTTTTTGTGAACAACATTAGTATACTTTGTTCCGTATCAAACTGCAAGTTTTTAGTGGTAAAGAAAGAGTTAAGAACATAAAAAAAGACTAGAGAAGAATTTCTCTTCCCTAGCCAACGAAATCGATATTCAGTTGCATCGATAATATCCCTGCTTCACTCTTCAGATAGAAGCCGTATTTATCCACGCTATAATCAATCACATTATGTTGATCAAACATCATCGCATAGTGACTTGCAAAAGCCATTTCCCCAATATTTGTCTCAAAAATTTGGTCATACTTTGGAGGCAGAATCTCATTTTGCTCTTTTTTTAATACCACTAAATGATATTTATCGTACACTTGGCAATGGCATCCAACCATCCCTTCATAAAAAGGACTATCTCCATCGACATAATCCATGACAAAGAACACATCTGTTAAGCCGCGTTCTTTTTGCATTGCATCTAACTTATTTTTTGCTGCTTCAGTGACTGTAAAGTCCATAATCATTCCTCTTCCTATCAAAAAAGGAGACCAGTGTCCCCTTCAATGA
The DNA here is from genome assembly GCF_041433575.1 of Granulicatella sp. 20925_1_28. Classification (NCBI taxonomy): domain Bacteria; kingdom Bacillati; phylum Bacillota; class Bacilli; order Lactobacillales; family Carnobacteriaceae; genus Granulicatella; species Granulicatella sp. 20925_1_28. Next base: position 28,876 of record NZ_JAPWBS010000012.1, on the reverse strand, counting down.
TTATTGTTCTTTTGATTCTTCGTTTTCAGAGTTTTTAACACGATCTTTGATAATAGCATCAAGTGATGGTGGTGTCACTTCGATGTGAGTTGGTGTATTTAATACGATATCCCACTCTTCGTTTTTAATCATGTCTAATTGTGTTTGTGTTAAGATTTGAAGACGTTGACGGAAAATACGTGTTTCTTTCTTAATTAAATCTGTTTCACGGTTAATTTCTGTTGCTTTTTCAGCCGCTTCTCTCAACATTGCTTGTGCTGCTTTTTCAGCTTCAAACACGATGATTTCAGCGTCTTTACGTGCGTTTTCGCGAAGACGATCTGCTGCTTCTTGGGCAACAAGGATTGATTTATTCAATGTTTCTTGAATTGAATTAAAGTATTCTACTTTTTCTTCGTTGAATTTGACGCGTTTTTCTAAATCTTTGTTATCACGAATTAACGTTTCTAATTCTTTCTTCACTTCTTCCAAGAAGTCATTTACTTCTTCTGGATCGAAGCCTTTGAATTTTGTTGAAAAGTCTTTGTTATGAATATCGTTTGGTGTAATAGCCATTGAAAAATCCCCTTTATTTTTTATTCTTTTCTAGTAATCCTAGTTCTACTTTAATCTTATCTTTCTTTGTACGCCCTTCAATCTTTTGAATTTGAAGGCGACCATATCCACGAATGGATACAATATCTAAAATTTCCAGCATAAAGTCAGGTCTGTTCTCTTCGGTCCAGTTCACCTTTACTTTACCACTTTCAATCATTTCTTTTGAACGCTGCCTTGACACATTAAATACGGAAGCAATCACCGTATCGAGTCGAAGCGAACTAACGACCGTTTGTACCGCAGTCCAATGATCCACCGGTACAATCAACTTCGTATAGTCGACTTCTTCAAGTCGGACAGCCACTTTCCCAATCTTTTCTAACTGTTGTCTGATATATTCCTTCATATTTTGAGCGCAGAATAATTGCCAGTCTTCTCCGTTTGAAATAATATCGCCAATCAAGCTACGGTCAAAGCCAAGGCTCATCAGTGACCCTAGAATCTTTCCATGCCCAAGTGTCGCAAATTTCTTCGGATATTGAATATGAAATAGAGCATTTTCGAAATCCTCTGATGTTGGCTCATAATATTCCGGACAAATCATACAACGTTTCCGTTCAGCATCAATATACCCGCCATCAAAATAATAACGAACATCGTCATATTGACCTACAATCGCCTCCACAATAAACTGTTGGCGCGGATCAAGATAATTCGTCAATACAGGCGCGTATTGCAAACGGACCTCTTCTACCCATTCTTCCACTTGTTTAAGAAAAGACAATTCCTCTTTTCTAAAGTGTTGTTCTACACCATTTCCCATTTTTTATACCCCAAAAATTTTTGCGACAATAAATAATAGTACTCCTACAGAAACGTAAATCGTTAAAATAGACGTTACTAATGCTAAACTATATTTTCCAAATCGTACATCTTTAAATAATGACACATACGGACGGCAACAAGCATCTAATAAGTCCGCCAAGAACATTGGAAGATATAGATGCCAATAAATATTTAATCCATAAAGGATTAGCATAAATTGATAAATTCCTGCTACTGTTATTATCATTCTAATAATTTCTAAGCCCACTAAGTTACACTCCTCTAAAATTCAGTGTGATGGAAGGTTTCAACCATCTCGTCATCAAAATTTCCTTGTACTTGGAAATTTGCAGGAGAACAGATGAAGATTTCATCTCTCACCTTTTGTACGTCTCCATTAATAGCATACGCCACACCGACTACAAAATCAATGACGCGTTTAGCATCTTTTGGTTCCATACGTTTAAAGTTAATCAGCACGGCTTCTCCCTTTAAAAGAGCATCTGCAATGCGTTCCGCTTCAGAATACACGCTTGGTTCCATTACATAAATCTTAGAAGTTTTCTTCACTCCAGGACTTTGGAATGGAACAACATTTGACGTATTTCTTGAACGTGTTTCTGGAGCTGTCTGTGTTACAGGTTCTTCATAGTAATCCATTTGATTGTCTTCTTCGTAGTAGTCACCTTCTGGACTTAAGAAGTTTTTTAAACTATTCATGAATCCCATTAATCTTCCTCCCTTTCAAACCAGCTTGTACCAATTCGAATATGCGTCGCACCACATTCAATCGCAGTTTCAAAGTCTCCGCTCATCCCCATGCTGAGGTATAACGGTACTTCTAATTTTTCTTCTTTCTCGATTGTTTTAGCCATTTGTGCTAAACGCGAAAAAAAGAAGCGAATTTCTTCATCGCTTGCGTCAAATGGTGCCATCGTCATCAAACCAACAATACGAATCTTCTCATATTGTTTGCTTGATCGGTAAGCATCCAGTGCCTCTTCGGGTGTGAATCCATGCTTAGACTCTTCCCCAGAGACATTAATTTCTAGCATACAATCTAATGGGTGCTCGAGGCGTTTCTCAATCTCATCCATAATCGAAAGACGGTCAATAGCATGAAATAAATCGATACGATTTATAACTTGCTTCACTTTTCGTTTTTGGAGTGGCCCGATTAAATGCCAGATGATGTCCTCTTGCGGAAATTGTTCTTGTCGTTCTAATAGCTTTTCGACACGATTCTCCGCAAAATGTCGAAATCCTAAATCGTACATTTCTTGAACCTCGCGAGCGGTACGATTTTTCGTTACAACAATCGGACAAACTTCCGTAGATAGTCTATGAACTTGGTTACAAGAAGATGCAACCAAGTTCATAATACGACTTACATTCTGTTTAATGATACTCATTAATTTCTGTTTCTTTTTCTGAAGAATGGCGGAGTATCTAATCCATCATTTTCAGTTTGTTTTGGCTCAACTGGAGCTTCTACGAAGTTGCTTTGTGCGAATGGTGAATCTGCTTCTGTTGAAGAAGTAGTTTCACGTACAGTTGTTTCGCGACGGATATCCCAGTCTCCAAACAAATCTTTTTCAGGTTTCTTTTCTTCCACTGGTTGTGGTTTAGAAGGAACTTGTTTTTCTTGGAAAGTTTGAGGGTTATTTCCTAAATCTTTGCGAGTCGCTGTGCTATTCGCGAATGGTGAACGACTAGCGCGCGTTGCTGACTTTTTTTCGTGCTTACGCTCCTCGTCAATTCCTGTTGCGATAACAGTAACGATTACTTCATCACCTAAGTTTTCATTGATAGAAGTACCGAAGATAATGTTTACTTCACTTGTTGAAGCTGCTGCTACGATATCTGAAGCATCTTGCGCTTCGAATAATGTTAAGTCAGAGCCACCAGTGATGTTTAATAGGATTTGTTCTGCTCCATCGATAGATACTTCTAATAATGGTGAAGAAATAGCTTTCTTCGTAGCTTCTGCAGTACGGTTTTCACCACTTGCAACACCAATACCCATTAATGCTGAACCTTGATCTTTCATCACTGTCTTCACGTCAGCGAAGTCCAAGTTTACGTAACCTGGTGCAGTGATTAAGTCAGAGATTCCTTGTACCCCTTGACGTAATACGTTATCTGCTTCACGGAAAGCTTCTAACATAGGAGTCTTTTTATCAACGATTTCTAATAAACGGTTATTTGAAATTGTTACTAATGTATCTACGTTTGCTTTTAATTGTGCAACACCTTCTGCAGCGTAGCGACCACGTTTTGGTCCTTCGAAGCTAAATGGACGTGTAACAACACCCACTGTTAATGCACCTAATTCTTTTGCAATACGAGCAACAACTGGTGCAGCACCTGTACCAGTACCGCCACCCATACCAGCAGTAACGAAGATTAAGTCTGCTCCAACTAAAGCTTCGCGAATTTGTTCTTCACTTTCTTCAGCTGCTTTAAGACCGATTTCAGGTAATGAACCTGCACCTAAACCTTTAGTAAGTTTTGGTCCTAATTGAATTTTTGTTTCTGCTTCTGAGTTTCTTAAAGCTTGAGTATCTGTGTTCGCTACGATGAACTCTACACCTTGTACTCCTTCTGAAATCATACGGTTAACAGCGTTGTTACCAGCACCACCAACACCAATGACTTTAATGACTGCGCCATCTAAATTTGTATCGAATTCGAAATCCATTATATTTCCTCCTTGGTTCTCATCTTAATTTTCGTCAATAAACATTTTAAAGAAGTTCTTCACTTTCGCTCCAAACCCTTGTTCTTCACCAGTTGGTTCTTGTTCATACTCTTGTGGTTGTTGAACAGGAGCCGTTGGTTGCACTTGTACAGGAGCACTTTGTGGAGTGCTTTGTACTGGGCGAGGTTCTGTTACCGGTTTACCCTTTTGAGCAATACGGTGAACATCATCTAAGCTTGCAGCGTATTTGATTAACCCCATACTTGTTGCGTAAATAGGATTTCTCATTCCCATTTGCTCTGGAATATAAGTTTTCACTTGTACTCCGAAAATTTCTTGTGCTAACTCTTGAACTCCTGCAAGTGAAGAAGCTCCACCTGTTAACACAATTCCTCCTGGAAGTTTTAATGCATCCACTTGGTCTAGTGCACGTTTTACAGTTTCAAAGGTTTGAACCACACGTGCTTCGATGATTTCTGATAAGTAATGTTCATCTACTTTGACTGGATCCTTCTTACCAATTGTTTCTACTGGGAAGAATTCATCCGCACTCGTTTCTGATGAAATTGCATATCCGTATTCACGTTTAATACGTTCTGCATTTTCAAAGCTTGCATTCAAGATGATTGAGATATCTTTAGATACGAAATCTCCACCTTCTTGGTCCACGAATGAGAATTTTAATTGGTTATCGTGCATTACTGAAGCACTTGTTTGTCCACCACCCATATCGATAAGGACAGTACCAAATTCTCTTTCACCTGGTGTTAATGCGACTTGGCTAATCGCTAATGGTTGGATAACCATTTCTTCGATATTTAAGCCAGCTTTGTCAATACAACGTTTAATATTATGTACGATCGTCTTAGGACCGGTAATCATGCTCGCAAACAATTCAAGACGAACACCAATCATTCCGCGTGGATCTTTAATGCCATCAAATCCATCCACGATGAATTCTTCTGGAATTACAGAAATGATTTCACGCTCAGGTGCTACTGAACGAACTTTCGCTGCGGAAATAACGTTGTATACATCCACATCTGTAATCTCTCTATTTTCACTTGATACGGCAATCATACCGTGGCAAGGTTCAATTGAGATTTGATTACTTGGAATCCCAACGATAACATCTTTGATTTGGATGTTTGATTTTTGTTCTGCTTGACGAACTGCTTTGCGAATAGATTCAACTGTTTCGTCAATATCAACGATGACTCCACGGCTTAATCCTTCTGATTTTTCATTGCCGACTCCAATAATATTTAATTGCCCTCTGACATATTCAGCTACTACAACCTTTATTGAAGTGGTTCCAATATCTAAACTCACATAAATTCCCTGATTTTTCACGTTTATTGAAACCTCCTATACGATTCATTTCTATTTCATTTTTTAAAGTTTATTGATAAGTGATACTCCCTATATTTTAACATAATTTTGTTCACTTAAAAAAACATATGAGCGAGTTTTAAGACTTTTTTATTGAACTGTCGTATCTGGTGTAAAATAGATTCCCACTTCCATATCCACAGTTCCCTTTTTGCCATTCAATTGTTTCGTAATTGATGGATAATACCCTAATTTATCTCCAATATCTTTCAGATTTCCGATGACTCGATTGCCGTCTTTCATCTTCAGATAAATCTTTTGGTGATTTTTCGAATCGTTTGTATACTGAATCTCTACGATTTCACGAATTACACTTGCTGGAACTTTCTCCAGTTGCTTTGCAAGTGCTTGATATTGCGTATCATCTGTAAATAAAGTTAATAAAGGATAATCCTTTGGTGTCGCATCTGATTCCACTTCGATGATTTGACCATCCGATAAAAGCTCATAGGTTTTATCATCACTTTGGTAGTATCCGATTGCTGGATTTTCTTCAATATTCAAACGCATTTTATTCCATGCCACTAATTGTACGGAAGCATCCTTAATTTTTGGACTAGCATTTTTTAACAAATTAGCTGTACGATAACGATTCGCTAAAATGGTCCAGACGCTTTGTCCCTTGGTGATACCGTCGTTTTCTTGGACCAATTCCACTGGAACTTGATTCAACCCTACAACTTCAATATCAGACACTTTCGAAAGTGGTGAAATAAAGTAAATACTCCATCCCGCACAAACAATAAAAATCCCTTTTAAGAGTGTTGCATTCGTAATGCCTTGTGACTTTGGTTTTGTCTTTTTAGGCTTAGGTTCCTTTTTCTTTTTCACCTTTTTTACAGGTTCTTCAGGAACAGTTTGCTCTACTCTTGGAGAATTCTGTTGCGCTAACTCCCAAGGTGTTAGTTCACGTGGAGGAGTTTGTTGTGGTTTCTTTCGATTAAACATATTCTCCTCCTTAATCCTTATTTCACTAGAGAATGAATAATTGTTTCAAGTCGACTTGACGCATCTGTAATTCCCAAGGCTTTTGAATTTTCAGCCATTTCTTTACGTTTGGCTTCATCATTCATAATACGATCGATTTCTGCGACTAAACTTTCACCGTTTAAGTCTTTTTCTAAAATCATCGTTGCGGCGTCTTTTTCTACTAATGACATCGCATTTGCTTCTTGGTGATTTTCAGTTACGTATGGACTTGGAATTAAAATACTTGGTAAGCCAAGCGCTGTTAATTCAATCAATGTTGTTGCTCCACTTCTGCAGACAACAAGGTCTGTATTTTGGAACATTTGCACCATATTATTAATATATGGTAAAACTGTGATATTTTGCAATGGTTTTTTCAAACTTGTAATGAGATTGTTGATTTTGTCATTATGCACTTGTCCAGTGACCATGACTACTTGATAATCTTTTTTCTCGAATTCTTCAAGTGCTTCGATAAATGATTCGTTCATACGAAGCGACCCACGGCTTCCTCCGAAAATCAGTACGATTGGTTTTTCTTTTTGAATACCGATAGATGCTAAGTAAGAATCATCTTTTTGGGCATTGGCTAACTCTTGTCCACGAGGGTTTCCTGTCATAACCACTTTATCTTCATACTTCTTAAAGTCTTTACGAACCGCATCAAAGCAAATTGCAATTTTAGAAACCTTACGTGCTAAAAATTTATTTGTAATTCCTGCTAAGCTGTTTTGCTCATGAATAATCGTTGGAATTCCCATGTTTGCTGCAGCATATAATACAGGCGCGCATACATATCCCCCAGTACCGATAACGATATCCGGCTTGAACTCTTTCACGATTTCTTTTGCTTTAAAATAGCTTGTACAGAAATACCATAATGTTTTAAAGTTTTCTAGCGACAATGAACGAACGATTCCTTGAATCTTGATCGTTTTAAAATCATATCCCGCTTTAGGAACGATAGTACTTTCTAATCCACGTTCAGTCCCTACATAGAGAAACTCTGTTGAAGGGTCTTGTTCTTTCAAATAATTCATTAAGGAAAGAGCTGGATAAATATGACCACCCGTTCCTCCTCCTGAAACTAATACTCTCATCTTTTTTCTCCTATATATTACAGTTTTTCTACTGCGTCAATGAAACAATCACCGCGCACTTCAAAGTTGGCAAATTGATCCCAACTTGCACATGCTGGTGAAAGTAATACAATTTCTCCTTCACGACTAGCTGCATACGCTTTTGGCACTGCTTCTTCTAATGTTTCTACTACGGTTACTGGAATAGATAGTTTTTCAGCAGTAGCTCTTAACTTCTCTTTTGTTTCCCCGTAAACGACCATTTCACGGACATTTCCAAGAGATGGTTCTAATTCTTCAAAACCATTTCCACGATCAAGTCCGCCAGCAATTAATACAACAGATTGATTTGTAAAACTACGTAACGCTGTTTGTGTTGCAATGATATTTGTTGCTTTTGAATCGTTGTAGAATTTACGACCTTCAATAGTCTTCACATATTGTGTACGGTGTTTTACTCCATGGAATGAACGAACCGCTTTTTCGATTCCTTCGTTTGTTGCACCTTGTAATTTACTAATGGCAACCGCCGCCAACACGTTCTCCACATTTTGAACGCCCGGTACTTGAATCGCTTCAAGTGGCATAACTGCTTCTCCATTAAAGTAAATCGTAGTTTCATCAGCATAAGCTCCGTGTTCTAACACAGATTTGCGGCTGAATGGAACTAATGTTGCTTTTGTATGATCTTTAATAAACTCATATAACTCTGGGAAATCCGCATTATAAACGAGGAAATCCTCTTCGGTTTGATTTTTAGTAATTTGTAATTTTGCTTTTACATACTCTTCACGCGTTCCATGATAGTCCAAATGTGCGCTAAAGATATTCACTATACACGCTACTTTCGGACGAAATGCTTCAATTCCCATTAATTGGAAACTTGATAATTCAGTGACATAAATATCTGATTCTTTTGATTCCCCTGCAAGTAGTGATAAAGGAACCCCAATATTTCCGCATGCGAAAGTTCTTCTTTCAGGGAATGATTCCTTCAACATTAAGTTTGTTAATGTTGTAGTAGTCGTTTTCCCATTTGAACCAGTGATTCCAAGTACGGTTCCTTCCATGACACGTTGTGCAATTTCGATTTCCGTATAAACTGGTAACCCCTTTTCGACTGCTTTTGCTACTAATGGATTTGTATAAGGAATCCCTGGGTTTTTCACAACGAAATCAACGGGCTCATCGAGTAGTTCTAGCGGATGTCCTCCTGAGACTACTTTAATCCCTTCGGATACTAATCCTTGTGCGTCTACACTTTCCTCAAGTGGTGTTCTATCATTTACTGTCACATCCGCGTGTAACTGGTGTAATAGTTTTGCTACACTCACTCCACTCTTTGCAAGTCCGATGACTAGTACTTTTTTATTTTCAAATGCATGTGTATTCCGCACAATGATTCCTCCTATTTTTTGTTTTGAATATGTATATGGAGAAAGGCTGGGCAAAAATGACCAGCTCTCCTAATAAAATATGTTAATTCTCTTAAAAGACAAATGCAACGATTAAACCTGCAATAAGTCCGATTGCACTAAATACAGAAACAATCTTCACTTCTTTCCAACCACTCATTTCAAAGTGATGGTGAATTGGACTCATCTTAAAGATACGTTTCCCTGTCAGTTTAAATGAACCGACTTGTAAAATAACGCTAAGTGTTTCCAAAACAAAGATGATCCCTACAAGCAATAATGTCCATTCCTTATGAAGCATAATCGAGATAATCGCAAGACCTGCTCCAAGTGCCAATGAACCAACATCTCCCATGAAGACTTTGGCTGGTTTCCAGTTATATACTAAGAATCCAAGAAGACCGCCGACTACGCAGAAACAGAACGTTGCGATTGAACGTTGACCTGATTCATAGGCAATAAATCCATAAATCCCGTAAGCAATCGTATTTGTTGAAGCTGCTAAACCATCTAGTCCATCTGTTAAGTTTACAGCATTTGAAAATCCAGTAATCCAAATAATCGTGAATAATGCAAAGAAGATAATACTGTTTACTTCGCCAAAGAATGGAATATAAATTAATGGTGCATTGCCACTAAGCAGGTATAACCCCACAAAAATAGCAGATCCAATCAATTGTAATCCAAATTTTTCGTGACTCTTTAACCCTTCGTTTTGTTTTTTAAACACTTTAATAAAGTCGTCTAAGAAACCAATTGTTCCGAAGAAGGCAAACCCAATAACGCCACTTAATAAGACGAAATTGAAGTGTCCAAATACGGCTCCGACAATTAAACTAGAAATACTGATCATACAAAGGAACACAAGCCCACCCATTGTTGGAGTTCCACTTTTAGCTTTATGCCATGATGGACCTTCATCTAATGTAGTTTGACCTAATTGTTTCATCTTCATATATTGAATGAAATGTGGTTCGGCAATGACCGTCGCAAGGAACGCTAAGCCGACTGATAAAATGACTTCGATCATAATCTTCTCCTTCTTCTACTCGTGATGTTGAAAGCCTAATGCTTCTAAACTTGCAATAACTGTTTCTACTTCATTATATGGAAAATACTCATCACCGATTACTTGGTATGGTTCAACACCTTTACCAGCAAATAGTAAGATATCCCCTTCTTGCGCGATTTCAAGCGCACGTTTCACCGCACTTTCTCGATTATCGATGCATTCATAAGCAGTTTGTTCATCTTTTCTTCCTGCTAGAATTTCTGCATAAATCTTTTCAAGTGGTTCATGTCTTGGATTATCCGCTGTTAAAATCACATAATCGGACTTATCAAACGCAATTTCTCCAAGCTCAGGGCGCATACTTGAATCACGGTTACCACCGCTATGACCCATGATTGTAATCACTCGATTTACTTTCACTTTTTCAAGCGTTTCAAGCACATTTTGTAGCCCATCAGGTGTATGTGCAAAGTCGATAATCACTTGGAATGGTTGCCCTTGTTGAATCAACTGCATACGACCACCCACACCAGGGAATCGTTTCATTCTGCTTACAGCACGTTCAAGCGAAATACCATTCACGACCGCTACTGCTAAAGCAGCCAAAACATTATAGACATTAAAGAGTCCAATCATCGGAATTGTTACTGGAAGCTCTTGTCCATTAATTGTTACTGTAAATGAAGTTGTCGCTCCGTTTGTTTGAACATCCGTTGCACGAATATCCGCTTTTTCACTAAATCCATATGAAATCACTTCGCAAGGAGTTGAGTATGCGAATTGTTCATAGTGCTCTTCATCAATGTTTAGAATTGCAACACGTGGTTTTCCATTTTTAGAATGGTTTCCTAATTGTGAGAATAATAAGCTTTTCGCATGCGCATAGTTTTCCATTGTTTTATGCAAATCTAAATGTTCATGCGTCAAGTTTGTAAATACTGCCACATTATAGTCGATTCCCCACACACGACCTAATTGAAGGGCGTGAGAAGAAACTTCCATAATACATGTGTCTCCACCGATTTCTTTCACCTTTTGCAATGTTTCATGCACCGTTAAGATTTCTGGCGTTGTATTTCTTGTTTCGATACGTTCCTCACCAATTTTACGATACATCGTTCCAATCAGTGCAGTTGGTTTCCCTAATTCTTCTAATAAATAGTCCACCATATGCGTTACAGTCGTTTTCCCATTCGTTCCTGTAACTCCAATCATATTTAATGATTCAGATGGATACCCGTAAAAATGATTTGCAAAGAGTGTCATCACACGTGTCACGTCTTTGACATAAATCACAAGTGAATCTCCCACTTGTTCTTTGATAGATTTCGAAGCCACGAACACACTCGCTCCTAGCTCTTTTGCTTTTCCTGCAAACTGATGCCCATCTACCGTTACACCTTCGATACAGAAAAACATAGTATTGGGCACAACTTTGCGCGAATCTTGTGCTAATTTTTCTACAGTGATGCCCTCAAGAGAACCTTCCACTTCTTTAATGACTAACAAGTCCGCTAGTTCTTTCGCAAACATGTTCTTCCTCCTTCTTTTACTCTGAGAGTCTAGAATATTCTAAACTTCTCTTCATTAATGGATTGAAAATTTCTTTAATAATTTGGTTACCAGTTACAGCTACACGCGGTTGTTTCACCGTGATATATAGGATATATTTTGGATCATCATATGGTGCAAACCCTACAACAGAGAAAATATAGTTATTTCCGTTTGAGTAGTATTTACCTGTTTCCGGATTGATGAATTCAGCCGTCCCTGTTTTAGCTGCGACTTTTTCTCCATCAATATTAAAATCATAGGCTATTCCGTTTTTCATACGAGTTGCTTCATATAAAAACTGAAGAGTTTTCTTCGCAGTTTCTGGACTAATGACTTTTCCTAAAGCTGTTGTTGGATTTGGGGTTTCTTTTCCAGTATCAGGATCTGTTAAATGGTCAACCAAACGTAACTTCTGCATTTGACCACCATTGGCAATGGCAGTGAAAGCTTGCATCATTTGATAAGGTGTGACCGTAATCCCTTGTCCAAAACCGGTTGATAATTGTTGTAAGTAAGAGTTGAATGGGTTTGACCCTGAAACTTCATTTGCAAAACCTGAGTTCGTTGATTTCCCAAAGCCAAACGCTTCTAAATATTGCTTCCACTTTTCGACACCAATTTTTTGGATGATGTGAACGAAAGCAACGTTACTTGAATGGGCTAACCCTTCTAAGTATGTAATGGTTCCCCAACCTACTTTATTATAGTCTCGAACTAAATCGGTATAAATTTTTACACTTCCTGATTTGTATTTTTCATTTGGATCAAAGACCCCTTCATTAATCGCTGCAGCGAGTGCCAACACTTTCATTGTTGAACCAGGCTCAAAAGCTTGGTCCATCAATAAATTGTTCCATTGAACATTAATACCCTCTTTTGTTGTTGAGTTATATGTTGGACGTTGTGTTGCCGCAATAATGTTTCCCGTTTTAGGATCAACAAGCATTGCCGTCATTTGTACCGGTTGATAGTTTTTATCGGCTTGGCTAACAAGTGATTCCAAATAAGTTTGCAATCGTTTATCAATCGTTAAGGTAAGGTTCATCCCGTCTTTAGGTTGTTTTGTAACTTTTTCTGTATCGGTAATCACATATCCATTTCCATCTACAGAATATTCGACTTCGCCCGCAGTCCCCGTTAATTGTTCATTATAAAGACCTTCAAGCCCAGTCTTCCCTACTAGAGTAGTAACTGTTTTGTTATCGACTGTTTCTTCAACAGTATCTGTATACCCGATTAAATGAGAAGCAAAGATTCCATTAGGGTAGTAACGAGCTGGACTTTCTGAGAACTTAACTCCAGGAAGTTTTTCAGCTTCAATCGCTTCCTTATCTTGAACCGACAAATTCTTACCGGCGCTTCCAAACTCTACTTGAGAGACATCTTTTTGACTTAACAATTTTACAATTTCTTCTTTAGATAAAGAAATGTGTTTTGAAAGAGCTTCTGCAGTCTTATTAACGTCTGTTACATAATCAGGGTTATCTGAATCCTTACTCCACTCCGAAGTTAAGACGGCATATAAAGAATAATTCGTCGCATCTACCGCAATTGGGCTCCCACTAGCGTCGTAAATAGTACCGCGTTTTGCAGCAAGCGTGCGTTTTTGATGGATTTTATCATTGATTTCTGCACGTAAATCCACACCATGGATATTCCCTACAACCATGATTTGAAAGAACTGTACAGAAAAAATGAGAAATAAAACACCTGCGAGTCCTACTAAAATCCGGCTCGCTTGATGCCTATTTCCCGCAATGTTATTGTTTTTCGTATTTCTCATCGTCCAACATTCCTAACATTTTCTTCGTTCATCTTCAAGCCTTGTTCGTTAGCGATACGATTAACTCGGTCGTACTGAGACAATTCTTGTGTTGCCTGAAGCAATGTATTGTTTTCACGTTGAATTAATGTTGTTTGTGATTCGATATCTTGTAATTGTCTATTTTTGTTAGCCACGATCATGCTCGCTACAATTGTGATAACCGCTAAAGCTGCAATAACAAAACCAGAAACTGCTAAAAGTCGAAGTAAATCTGCTTTTTGTCTTTCTTGCGGAATTGATGTTACTTCGCGGTCTCCACGAACTAGAGGCTTTTGCGTAGGTACCGCAACATTCATTGTATCTACATATTTTTCTGCTAATGCCACTAGAATTCCCTTCTTTCTAAATTATCCTTTTATTTTACTCTTTCGATGACTCTCAATTTCGCACTTTGTGAACGAGAGTTTTCTGTAATTTCTTCAATGCTTGGTAAAATTGGCTTTTTATTCACCAATTGGAACGGAGCTTTTTCTTCCTCCGTTGGTAGAATCGGCAAGTTCTTTGGTGCCTTTTCTACTGTGCTTTGCTGTTTGAACATTGTTTTGACAATGCGGTCTTCCAAAGAATGGAATGAAATCACACTGATTCGGCCTCCCACGCCAACAACTTCAAAAGCTTGCTCAAGCGAATCTTCAATCGCTGCTAATTCATCATTTACCGCGATACGAATCGCTTGGAAAATTCTTTTAGCAGGATGTCCCCCTTTTCGTCTTGCAGCAGCTGGAATGCTATCTCGAATGATATCCACTAATTCACCTGTTGTTTCAATACGGTGTTGCGCGCGAATACGCTCAATATTTCGAGCGATTTGTTTCGAGAACTTCTCTTCCCCATATCGATAGAAGATACGAACTAATTCGTCATATCTCCATTCATTTACAATCTCTTCTGCCGTTAATGGAGCACTTTGATCCATACGCATATCGAGTTTTGCATTTTGATGGTAACTAAAACCACGTTCAATCTGATCGAGTTGTGGTGAAGATACTCCTAAGTCGTATAGAATTCCGTCTACTTTAGAAACACCTAGTTTTCCAAGTTCTTTCTTCAATTGACGGAAGTTTGCGTGAATAAACGTCACTTTTCCTTCTTCGACTTCTTTAGCAAGGCGAACCTTCGCGTGATTAATAGCTTGCATATCTTGGTCAAAGCAATAGAGATGACCTGTTGTTAGTTGGCTAAGCAGGTATTGACTATGTCCAGCACCACCAAGCGTACAGTCTACGTAGATTCCGTCTGGCTTAATGGATAATGCATCTACCGTTTCATGTAGCAATACAGTGATATGTTTAAACATGGTCCCTTCCCTTTCTAAAAGCCAAAATCAATCATATGTTCGGCCAATTCTTCAAAATTCTCTTCAGTTTCAGCAATATATTCTTGCCAACGATCTTCGTTCCAAATCTCAATACGATCATTGTTCCCGATGATACGGCAATTTTTTTCTAATCCCGCATACTCACGTAATGTTTGCGAGATATTCACACGACCTTGTTTGTCGAATTCTACTTCAATCGCAGCAGAGTTCATAAAACGTGTAAAGGCACGTGCATCTTTTTTCGACTGTGGTAAGTCTCTTAATTTATTTTGAATGAGCTCCCATTGTTCGAGAGGATAACCGTATAAACAGCCATCAAGTCCGCGTGTCACGATAAAGGTGAAACCTAAATCTTCACGAAACTTAGCAGGCACGATCATACGTCCTTTTGCATCAATTGTATGTTGATATTCACCGATTAACATGCAGACTCCTCCATTCCAATAATTTTAGTAACCATAGTGTACCACATCCCACCACTTTTCACCACTTTTTTACCAAAAAAAGTTAAAAAAAGTTTTTTCGCCCCCATTTTTTGTTTTTGAAGCACAAAAAAAGCTCTCTACGATTCAATCGTAAAGAGCTTACTATCATTGATATAATGCGATTATTTAAAGAATCTTCCCACCTGAACAAGAATTACGAGTACACCGAAGTATAAAAACGCAATCGAGAACAATTGGTGGAGGAAAGGTCTAAGGATGAGCTTCCCTGTTTTTAATTTATAAAATAACAATGCCAACCCAATAAGAGCAAATCCAAGTGTGGCAAAACTAAACCAAGAATACCCAAACACATTCACACTTGTTGTATGCAAGATTAATAATAGCATTGGTGTCATAATTTCACGAATTGTTATGAAGCGAGTCTCATTATAGAAGATTCGATTCCCAAAAACGACCGTAAAGCCGACAAAACTAAAAATAAATACTAACCATAGCGAGATTTCAAAAAATAACATTGACTCACCTCCATCACTACTAGTTTACAATAGATTTCTTAAAACTCATAATATTTTTAAATGTATCATTTATGATACGTATCATTTTTGATACATCTTTACTTTTTAATCTTAAAAAAGAAAAAACCTTAGACAACTGTCTAAGGTTTTGTAACGTTTATGATTATGCTTCTTTAGAAACAACTTCTTTTCCGTCGTATGAACCACACTCAGGACAAACGTGATGGCTCTTTCTTAATGCTCCACATGATGGGCATGCGCTCAAACCTGGAACTTCTAATTTGAAGTGAGTACGACGTTTTGCTTTTCTCGCTTTTGATGTTTTACGTTTTGGTACTGCCATTTTTGTACACCTCCTAATCAATCTTCTTTACATAATGCTTTTTACTTCTCAGTCTCATCCTTTTCGAAGAAAGACTGTAAAGACGCTAGCCTTGGATCAACCGATTGTTCTTTTTGTTGTTTGCGTCGCTCTTCAAGAGCTTCTTGCGTTACAACCTCCCAATCGTTTCCAGAAGGCATTTTATCTTCACTCAATTCCTCTTGCGATAAGACTTGTAAAGGAATTGAAAGTAAAATATGATCTTCCACAGCGGGTTCTAAGTCAACCCAATCACCATCAAGAGGCATCACAATTTCTGTTAGCTCTTTCTCATCAACTGAGTAATGGGATGGGACATATCTTTCCACAATATCAATGTGGAGTGGAACTACCACTGGCTCTAAAGACCTGGATGAAGGAAGTGTGATATCAACATCGCAAGTAAATTGCGCTACAACTGATTCGTTTTGATAAACAAGAAATCCTTTGATGTGTGCTGGCGAAACAGCAAGAATCGAATCATCTCGTCGTTTTAATGCCTCTTCCACATTAATTTCTGTATCAAAGTAATTTGGAATCCCTTGAGAATCCTGAAGTTGTTTAACTGATATTTTCACAATTTTCACCCCTAAAGCAACATACTGAATTATACTAGTTTATTGAAAGTTTGTCAAAGCTTTTTACTTTACAAGCTTGAAAAAACAGAGATTAAAATCCTTCCTCTTTGTTCACTTGAACAGGCTTAAAGACCGTTGCAGAAATTTGCTTGGATGGATTCCAAAAATCATACAATAAATCCCAACTTTCTTGGCGTTCATCTTTATGCGCTGCGTAATTGGTAATTAAATGGAATGACTCTACTTCTCTCATATTCTTCAACCATTCTTGGCCCTTTACTGTAAAACCAAGAACTGTCCCTTGCTCAATTGGACTGCTCCAATAGTCTTCCATTTCCGCTTTGGTTACACCAAGTAAAACATAAACGAGAAGCCGTTGCAACCTTGCCCAACTCCATCGTTTGTTTTTGAGATGTTTGAGACACTCCTCAATCGTTGAAGAAGTTCGAACAGCTTCCTTCAAGCGATTTTCGATACCTTCTTCCATTTGATAAATAGCGCATAACTCTTCGTCAGTACTTCTTAAAACGATACTCTTCAAGAGTGGCCAATAGTAGCTCCAATCGTTTTTGTACTCTTCTTCATCGAATTGTACATAGGAAAGTTGTTCTCGTAAAACTTTTTCTTCGCGATTCTCTTTCAGCGCTTTTCGTAAGGCTGTTCCACTGGCAAAAGCGGTTTTGTCTAACGCATCATCCAAATGTCCACTTCCTACTCGGGTAATCGGAACAATCTGCATTGGATGTTCACCCTTTGCATTTTCAACGGCGTACGCTAATCCCAATTGTTGATTTGGAGATTGCAAGGCTTCTACCAGGGCACTGTCTTCTCCAAACTCTTTCACAGCAAGCTGCGTTAATTGGCTTGCAAAAGTTAGTGACCGGTTCTCTTCTACAAATCGGCTAATTTCTTTTTCGATCGCTTGTCGCTGAGATACAGCTGCTCCGAAAAAAGCCTCATCCCCACCTTCAGAGCCGAATGCTAAAGAATCGCATCCCACCTTTTGCAAGATTTCTACAGCACCCCTTGCAAAAAGATCTGTTGCTTGACAGCTCACCGCAGTTGGCATCTCAATCACAACGTCGGCTCCGTTTTGAAGCGCGACTTTTGCACGGCTCCATTTCTGCTCGATGGCAGGTTCGCCTCGTTGCACCCAGTTTCCGCTCATCACCACTACAATGACATCAGCCCTCGTTTTTTTGCGGGCTTGTTCTAAAAGATAAGCATGGCCTTGATGAAATGGATTAAATTCTGCGATTACTCCACATACCTTCATACACAAGCCTCATTTCACCGCTTGGAAGAACCAACGCGGACTCGTTTCTTGTACTTCGCTTTGCCCGAATTCAGCCTTCACTTTGATATTTGTAAAACCAACCATTTCCAATGCTGCTTTGTACATTTCAATTGGAAAAGTTTGTTCTTCATGTACTTCTTGGAAATGCTCATACAGGTTGCCGTCTTCTTGTTTAATATACATATCAATCACATGCTCTACACTGCCTGGCTCGTCTAATTCATAGCTTTGCCATAGGAATGCAAAATCGTCTTCCACGAAATGATATTGGTATCCTGGAAAGACTTCTTGCATTTGATAGAGAGAATGCACATCAAAAAGAAAAATTCCACCCTCTTCTAAATGGTCGTACACTGCTTCAAAAACTGAAACAACATCTTCAAAGTCTGTTAAATAACAGAGTGAATCTGAAAAGAGCGTTACTGCGTCGGTCGTTGGCACATCTTCCAACACGCGCATATCCGCTTGAAGCCATTCGATAGGTCTACCTTGAGCTTTCTTTTCGGCGATTTCTAACATATTCTTGGACAAATCAACGCCAATCACTTCGTATCCTTTATCGTCAAGACGCAAGGATACTTCACCTGTCCCACAGGCTAGTTCCATTACTTTACGAACCGGTCTTTTGGCACTATGCGAAAAAGAACGAACTGCATAGTCCGTCCATTCTTCGTAGAGTTGTTGATCCATCACTTGGTCATATACATGAGCAAATTTTTGATAGTTCATTAGTTTTTACTCACAATATTCACGATTGGTGCATCGCTCCATAATTTTTCTAAATTATAGAATTCGCGATCTGCATAATAGAATACATGGACAATCACATCGTTTAAGTCCATCAAAATCCATTTGCCACCATCTTTACCTTCGATACTGCGCACTTCGAAGCCTTCTTTTTCAACCGCTTCTTCAACAGCATCGACAATCGCTTGTACTTGCTTTTCGTTTTTACCGTGTGTAATCACAAAGTACTCTGCAACTGGTGTAAGGCTTGCTACATCTAGTGCAACCACTTCTTGTGCTAACTTGTCTTCGCAAGCATCTAAAACAACTTGTAATAATTTTTTACTTGTATGTTCCATTCTATTCTCCTTTTCTTTGTTTCAAATAATGATTATAAACTTCAATTGTTTTTGGAAAAATAGAGACTTCTTTTTCCAATAAGAATTCCAATGTATGCTTCAATAAATAAAAGACCGCATCATCGATATTTTTCGCTGCAATCTCACGAGCAGTATCCACACCTGGATAATCTCTTCCATCTTCGATTGCATCTGCCACAAAGAGACACTTCGAAAGAAGACTCATTTGAAGTCCTCCAATCGTATGCTCACGAATGGCATCTAACAACGCTTCGTCTTTTACTCCGCATAGATTTGAAATCAAATAAGCTCCAATAGGTCCATGTAGAATTTCAGAACCTTCATGATGATACATTTCAGGAAGTCCGATTTCTTTGGCGAGTGCTTGCTGCTCTTCCACTGGGATTTCTTTGGCATAATCATGCGCCAATCCCACAAAGGAAGCAGCTTTTTCATCGATGCCGTAAAGCTTTGCTAATTCTAATATTTTTCGTTCGACACGTAGGCAGTGTTGATATCTCTTGTCACTCATATTTGATTGAACATGCGACAATAACTCTTCTCTTGTCATCGTTGTATAAGGTTTAAAGCTTTGTACTTCGCTCATTCTAAATACAACCCCTTTTCCGCAATATAAGCTTCTACTAATTCCGGCACCAAATATTTAATGCTTTGTTGGAACATAACATTTTTTCGAATTTGAGTCGAACTAATATCCATCTTCGGTGCGGTAATCCATAACACTGGATATGGTGTTTCTTTTTCATATCCTGGACGTTCAACGCCGACAAATTGAACCTCATGGACTAATTCATCAACACGGTGCCATGTTGGTAAGTAATCCACCATGTCTCCACCGATGATAAAGTAATATTCCGTATTCGGATTTTGTCTCTTTAAGAGCTGAATCGTATCATACGTATAACTCTTCTCATTACGCTCGAGTTCAATCGTCTCGATATCAAAATAAATATTATCTTGAATCGCAAGACGTGTCATCTCCACACGAGTACTCGCATCAATGGTCTTTTTCTCATCCACATGCGGCGGAATATGACTTGGTAAAAAATACACCTTGTCTAATCCTAATTGCACACGCGCTTGTTCAGCCATAATTAAATGCGCAATATGTGGTGGGTTGAAACTACCACCGATAAGCCCGACACGTTCTACCGGTAGCTCGTCACCGAATTTTTCAGTTTTGTTTAATGTCTCAGAAAAAATATTGAGTTCAGCAACCATCGTCTATCGACCTCTTTTTTTGAATTCTGCAAATCGTACTGAAAGATCTCTATGTTTTGGATTTCGTGCTTCTTTATATAACACAATCGTATGCCCAATCACTTGAATGATGGTACTTCCAGTCGCTTCTGCAATCGTTTCTGCAGCTTCTTGTGGTTCCTCTAATGTGTTTTGTAATAAAGTCACTTTAATCAATTCGCGTTTCTCAACAGCGTTTTGAATTTGATGAATCATCTCTTCGCTAAGTCCGCCTTTCCCGATTTGGAAGATTGGCTTCAACGAGTGTGCTTCTTTTTTGAAGAACTGTCTTTCTTTCCCTTTTAATTCCATGAAAGCTCTCCTTTCTTAAATAATCGATTGACGTTGAATCACGTCGACTTCTTTTGGACTCCATACAGATACGGTACCTGGTTTTTGAATCGTTACCCAGCCAAGACCTGCAATCACTAAGTCCGTTTTCTCTTTAATCGTAAATGTCTTCTTCACTAGTTTTGGATACAACTTCATATTGTCTCCTGTTGGTGGAGTTAGAAGTGTTCCTGCATGTTTTTCGTAAAACTCTGTCGCCTTTTCCAACTTCGTGCGATGCAAGTCGATTGTTTGCGGTGTATAGAAGGTAAATGAATTCCGTTCTCCTTGTTCGTAATCAACACGAATCAAACCACCGATAAAAATCGTTTGCTCGCTATTTAATTGGAAAGTCTTCGGTTGTAACTCTTTTTGCGGTAAGACTTTCTTCATTTCTTTTTCCGCTAAGTAGTGAGTAATTTGATGACGGTGAATAATTCCTGGTGTGTCCACTAATGATGAATGTTCATCGAATGGAATATCAATTTGCCCAAGAGTTGTTCCTGGATATTGAGACGTCGTAATCACTTCGCCTGTTTCACCAATACTTTGAATCAACTTATTAATTAGCGTTGATTTTCCTACGTTTGTTACCCCAACGACATATGCATCTTTCCCTTTACGGTACTCGTTAATCTTCTCTAACAACTCATCAATTTGAATACGTTTATGGCCACTCACAAGAAGGGTGTCGACTGGTTTAATACCGTACTCTTTTGCATGACGTTCAATCCACGCTTTCAGACGATTACGGTTCACCGATTTTGGATATAAATCCACCTTGTTAGCTACGAATAAAATCGGGTTATCTCCCACAAAACGTTTCAAACCAGAAATCATACTTCCATATAAATCGAATAAGTCAACTACAAACACAACTAGCGCATCTTCATCCGCGATACTACTTAACATCTTTAAAAAGTCATCGTCTGTTAGAGATGCCGGTTGTAACTCATTATAATTGCGGAGTCTAAAACAACGTTGGCAATAGAGAGGGCCTTCACTTTCCAGCATTTTATTTAATGCACTTTGCGGTGTGTACCCCGTTCCCTTTGGATCTTCCGTTTGGATTGTTGCTCCACATCCAATACATACATACTGTTCCATGATTAATCCTCCTCCCATTTCTTATGATAAGACACACCTTGTGTCACTACAAAAATTCCTTTTTCAAAGAAACGATTGATTTTTGTTTTCCAAGCATCGCTCTCTTTTCTAGGTTTTACGATAATGGTTCTAACTCCAAATGTATTCGCTCCTAGAATATCTGTCAATAGTTGGTCGCCCACCATTACCGTCTTCGCTTTATCAAAATCCAGTAATTGTTTTGCCGCTTTGAACCCCTTGTGCAGTGGCTTCAAGCCAGGATACACATATGGGACATCCAACTTTTCAGCAGTATCTTTGATACGATGTTCATTATTATTCGATACAAGAACAATCTTAATGCCTGCTTCTTTTAATGAACGTACCCAGGCAAGTAAGTTTTCATCGATTTCTTTTTCGTCCCAGCCAATTAGCGTATTATCTAAATCGGTTAAGACAACTTCGATTCCATTCTCTTGTAAGAAAGGAACGGTAATCTCTTGAAAGGTCTTTTTAAACCACGTTGGTTTGAATAGTGCCATAGTTCTCCTTCTACTTTACGTAAACGCCTTGTGCATCAATTTCGAGCACACGAATCGCGCAATCTTTCAGCGTTGTTTCTAAATACTTTTCTAATGTTTGTACAAAACGATCAACTTGTTCTTTATGAACAAACGTCATCACCGTTGGGCCTGCTCCACTTAGGTAAGTTCCGCATGTATCAAGGCCTTCCTGCTTTGTAATCGTACGAACCTCTTCCATCCAAGGAACAAGGGTTGAACGATACGTTTCATGGAATAAATCTTTTTCAACAATTGAAGAAATGACTTTCCAATCTTCGACCATTAATCCTGCCACTAAGACATTACTGCGGCTACTTGCTTCGACTGCCTCACCGTATGCTAGCGAACTTGGTAGTACACCACGGCTCTTCTTCGTTGATAATTGAACGTTTGGAATCACAGCGACCATTGCAATCGGTGCTTCCACATTTTTATGAACCGTCAACACTTCTTGCGTGTGGTGATCATAAGTTGCGACAACGACGCCCCCTAAGATTGCCGGTGCCACATTGTCAGGATGTCCCTCGAAAAGAGTTGCCCATTTGACTTTCTCGTCGTTTGTTAACTGTAAGTTGCCTAATACATTAGCTAATTCGATTCCAGCAACAATCGCGCTTGAACTACTTCCAAGTCCTCTTGTTAAAGGAATCTCACTTTCGCATACGAGTTTATGCGGTGCTAATGTTGGGCAAACTTTTAAAGCCGTCTCGATAATTAAGTTTTCTTCATTCGTAGGGATTTCTTCTCCAAACGGATGTGCAATCACCCATTCGCTAGAAGGTTCTCCTACGTGAAGTGTTAAATATAAATTCACTGCAATCCCAAGCGAATCGAATCCAAGTCCGATATTGGCTGAAGTTGCTGGAACTTTAATTGTTACTGCCATTATGCTTCCTCCAAGATTGGATAAATAGCGACTTCATTTAGATGAGCAAAAGCTTCTTTTACTTTGGCTAGCTCACTTACAGTTAAAGCTGTATAGCGAACTCCGAATTCACCTTGGCTGTTTGATACAATTTCTCCATTAAACGGAGCTTCTTCCAAGTTTCCTTTTCCATAGACGAAATAAGAACTTGTCGCAGCCTCTGGACTGAATTCCACTAATGGGCTGTCTACACGGCCAAATGTTTCCACCGCACTACCATTAACTTTGCGGCGAAGTACTTCAACCACGTCTGCTAAGACACTTGTTGCTGTTGGAAGTGAGCCTGCTCCTTTTCCGTAAAATAGAACTTCATCCACTGCATTTCCTGTTACAGAAATCGCGTTGTTTTCATAATGAACTTGCGCTAATAAATGATTTGCTGGTACGAAAGTCGGTGCCACTTCAAGCGAAACTTTTTCGCCATCACTAAGAGCTTTGGCTAGAAGTTTAATCGCATACCCATTCTCAGAAGCCATCTTCATGTGAGCAGTAGTGACTCCAGAAATTCCTGTTTTAACAACTTCTTCAAAAGTCACGTTCACACCGTAAGCTAAACGCGTTAAAATCATTAATTTATAAGCTGCATCGTGACCTTCTACGTCGCTTGTAGGATCCGCTTCAGCAAATCCTTTTTCTTGAGCAATCTTTAATGCTGCTTCGTAGCTGAGTCCTTCTTTTTCCATAGAACTTAAAATGAAGTTTGTTGTTCCGTTGACGATACCAACAATCGATTCCACTTCATTGGTTTCAAAGTGTTGCACCATCGGACGAAGAACAGGAATTCCACCGCCGACACTTGCTTCATAGTACAAGTACACATCTTCTAATTTGGCTAGTGTTGTTAATTCAACGCCGTGAACGGCAATAAGATTTTTATTGGCTGTAACAACAGATTTTTTAGCGAGTAAACAAGCTCGCACATATTCATAAGCCGTTGTAATGCCACCCATCACTTCGACCACTAATTCAAT
Organism: Granulicatella sp. 20925_1_28; assembly: GCF_041433575.1. Classification (NCBI taxonomy): domain Bacteria; kingdom Bacillati; phylum Bacillota; class Bacilli; order Lactobacillales; family Carnobacteriaceae; genus Granulicatella; species Granulicatella sp. 20925_1_28. The sequence goes on along the minus strand of NZ_JAPWBS010000012.1, from coordinate 4,832 downwards.
TTCAGGGTCATGAACGATGTCATTAATATTGTTTGTAAATACAACATCTGTTTGTTCCATCAATTCTGGGTCTCTTACTAACGCTGTCTTAATTTCAATTTCTTCTGGTAGAACGCGTTCTAATTTTGATGCATTTTTCTTTAAAATATTGTATACACCACTACCAACTGTTCCAAATCCTAATAACGCAATTTTCATTTATTTCAATCCTCATCTAATATATTGAAAAGCCACAGCACAGACACTCTGCGCCGTGGCTTTACTCACAGTTATTATTTTAATCTTGTAACATTTCAAAAATTTCAATTGTCACTAAATCAATATCATCAAATTGGAATGTTTGATTTGTTTCTACATCTACTAATTCAAAACTACTTGTTTCTTGATTAAAAGTAACGATAGCTTTTTCAACGCCATCTTTTTCGAAGCGACGCACCTCGATATCTGAATCTTGTGCCGCCATTGTTTGTAAACGTTGGACAATTGCCACCAATTGTGAAGGTTTCATATCATTACTACCCCTTTCAAACTTTCTTTCACTATTCTACCATAAAACCCATCTCTGATAGTAAGAATAACCACTCTATTTAAGAGTTTTTTATTCATTTGGTAGGTTACAATATAATTTGATTAAAGCTTGAGTTCCATCGTCTGCAAAGCCATCATCACAAAGCGTTTCATATAGTTTTTTCGCTTGTAGTGTTGCTGGTAAAAATAGACGCATTCTTTCAGCCTCATCAAGTGCAATTCCTAAGTCTTTTAGGAAATGTTTTGCAAAGAAACCTGGTGAATAATCTTCTTTTAAAATACGAGGTCCGTAATTTGAAAGCGACCAGTTAGCCGCACTTCCTGCACCAACAGTTTGTAGCACTTTGTCCATGTCTAAGCCTGCTGCTTTTGCATAAACGAGCATCTCTGTTAATCCTGTCATCGTTCCTGCAATCATAATTTGGTTGGCCATTTTCGTATGTTGACCAGCGCCAGCAGTTCCTTGAAGTGTAATCGTCTTAGAGAAGCAATCCAATACTGGATATACTTTTTCTAATGTTTCCTCTGTCCCACCAACCATTGTAGAAAGAGTTCCGTTTTTAGCACCAAGGTCCCCACCTGATACAGGTGCGTCTAGCGCTTCCCAAGAGCGTGCTGCAGCTTCTTCGTCGATGCGTTTTGCAAGTGTTGGTGTACTTGTGGTAAGATCCACCACTACAAGATGTTCTTTAGTTGACTTGAAGATCCCTTGGTCACCAAAGTAAACTTCTTCCACATCTTTTGGATAACCAACGATGGTTAACACCACATCTGCAAGATTAGCAACTTCTGTAGGCGTATCGGCCCAAGTTGCTCCTTCTTCTAGAAGGTCTAACGCTCTTTCCTTTGTGCGGTTGTACACTACGACATTATATTTTTTTAGTAAATGACGAATCATGGATTTCCCCATCACGCCTGTCCCGATAAATCCAACGGTATTAATTTTCATTTTCTTCATCCTTTAACTCGTTCGTCGATAAACGTAAAAATTTCATGAGGTTCATAATATTATGCGAATGTTCTTGATTCCATTGATAGCCGTTAATTGCAGCCTCATAGAAATCTACAATTCTTTCGCCAAATGTTTCAGAAGAAATTTCAGCTAATAACTGATCTTGCAACGCTGATACTTCTGCTTCATTGCCTAATTGGTTTTCAATATAGCCTATGACACAATCCGCAATATCCGCATCTGTTTCAAATAACATTCCTAAAGCATCTGCAGTAATCAGGCTGCTTAAGTAATCGTTCTTCTTAGCGATAACTGGCACGCGGTTTACAAGTGCCTCTAGGTAAGTTAATCCTTGGCTTTCAGATTCAGATGCATTCACATAAAGGTCCGCCATTTGATAGTACTTATAAACCATTTCATTTTTGATTTCACCCACAAATTGAACAAAATCGGTTATGCCAAGTTCTGCTACTTGTGCTTCCAATTTTTCTCTTTCAGGTCCACCACCAGCAATACATAAGCGCACATTTGTCTTACTTTCTACAATGGCTGGTAATGCAGCAATCACAGCAGCGATATTTTTTTCTTGTGACAAACGACTAAGAGATAGTAGCACCACTTCATCATCTGAATAGCCAAGTTCCCTTCTTAACGCACTGGCAACTTCTGGTTCTTGTGGAGGAACAACGACTCCTGTTGGAATCACTCGAACTTCCTGAAGCACTCCATATTCAATCAGCTTATCTTTTGTCATTTGACTTGGAGCAACCACTCCACTTGTTTGATTACAAAATGCTTTCGAGATATACGCCACATGACTTGGACGTAGCACTTTCCCTTTTGCAACATAGTGTAAATATTTTTCATACATTGTATGATACGTATGAATCGTTGGAATCTTCAACATCGCAGCAATTAATTTACCTGCCAACCCAAGACTAAACTCCGTCTGAGTATGAATGATATCCAATTCATTTTCTTTCGCAATTCGGTAAGCTTTCCCTAGGCCTTGAATCGCCACACGACGATCCTTGAACGCAAAGAAAGGAATACTTCCTAATCGAACAATATTCTCTTCCGGTTCCGTTACCTTTGGATCCGTTGTTGTAAAAATAATTACCTTATACCCTTGTCTTTCTAAGTCTTCTTTTAATACACGTATTGAAGTCGCAACTCCACTCACTTGTGGAAAGTACGTATCTGTAAATATACCGATTCGCATACTTACCTCCTTAAATTTGAAATAAACAAAATTATTTCTATTATCCTTTCCATTATAAACGATACACGCTGTAGTGTCACTAATAGCATATAAAAAAAGGAAGCTCACTTAGTTGAACTTCCTTACTTTCTATAGATTATTATGAAATTAATCATCGAATGTAGTAACATCGAATTCAAAACGGAACCTGATTGCATCCTTAATCCAAATAGAAGAAAAGCTATACAGAAAAAATAAACAATACTTTTAACATCAAATGCAAAATGAAAAACAATAAAAATAATTGTTCCAAGAATAAATGAAAAGAAGAGATTTTCAGGATTATAAGCAATCTCTCTACAAATCACTTCCTCAACAATTGGTGTCAATAGAATAGCAGAAACCTTTGTATGTAAAACAAATTCATTGTTTTCTTTTTTAGTCAAAACTAAAAGAAAAACGATTGCTATAACTCCATATACGATAAGAAGTGGCAAATCAAGCACAAAAGACATAGAAGTGCTTATTTGAAAAGTTACAAGAATCGCTAAAAACAAAGTTGTCTTAAAGATATCCCTTGCTATTTTTAAGTATTCTTCTGACTTAATCCATTTTTTCAGTAAATGATATAGCCCATAAGACAAGAGGACTACTAAAAAATAAATAAGAATTGATATTACTGTATTTTGTATTGTCGAGAGCATAATTTTCTCCTGTATGATTTTTAAAGTTTATTCACTTATTTTACTAAATAAGAATGCACTATAAATTGATTATTATAGAAATTTCTAGTAACTTTTAGCATCTATAAAGTTCAAAATAAAAAAAGACAAGGCCTTAAAAACCTTGTCGTTACGCGTATACCGGCGGCCGGGGTCGAACCGGCACGCCCTCGCGGGCACTGGATTTTGAGTCCAGCGCGTCTGCCAATTCCGCCACGCCGGCATATCAGGAAGGCGGTAACCGGATTTGAACCGGTGATGAAGGTTTTGCAGACCTCTGCCTTACCACTTGGCTATACCGCCACCAAAATATAAAAAAACTGGGGTAGCTGGATTCGAACCAACGAATGACGGAGTCAAAGTCCGTTGCCTTACCGCTTGGCTATACCCCAAGATAGGCGACCGAGGGGAATCGAACCCCCGAATGTCGGTGCCACAAACCGATGCGTTAACCACTTCGCCACGGTCGCCATAATAATATTTAAAACAGGGGTAGCAGGAATCGAACCCACACTAACGGTTTTGGAGACCGCTGTTCTACCTTTAAACTATACCCCTATATAGTTTTTGAAAATTCAATTCCAAATAATGGAGGGGGGCAGATTCGAACTGCCGAACCCGAAGGAGCGGATTTACAGTCCGCCGCGTTTAGCCACTTCGCTACCCCTCCAAATGGCTCGGGACAGAATCGAACTGCCGACACCTTGAGCTTCAATCAAGTGCTCTACCAACTGAGCTACCGAGCCTAGCTAATTAAATTTTACGGTCCCGACGGGAATCGAACCCGCGATCTCCTGCGTGACAGGCAGGCATGTTAACCCCTACACCACGGAACCTAATTGCGGAGGTAGGACTCGAACCTACGACCTTCGGGTTATGAGCCCGACGAGCTGCCAACTGCTCCACCCCGCGATAATATTAAGGAGGATAAGGGATTCGAACCCTTGCACGCTTTTACACGCCTGACGGTTTTCAAGACCGTTCCCTTCAGCCGGACTTGGGTAATCCTCCATAAAAAAAATAATGACCCGTACGGGACTCGAACCCGTGTTACCGCCGTGAAAGGGCGGTGTCTTAACCGCTTGACCAACGGGCCATGGTAATTAAATCAATCATATAAATGGAGAGTAAGGGATTCGAACCCTTGAGACAGGGTTAACCGTCTACACGATTTCCAATCGTGCTCCTTCGGCCAGCTCGGACAACTCTCCGAGTTTCCAAACATTTATATGAATGAACTCCGCCAGTAGGACTCGAACCTACGACATCATGATTAACAGTCATGCGCTACTACCAACTGAGCTATGGCGGAAAATTAATAAAGCGTGGCAACGTCCTACCCTCGCAGGGAGAAACCCCCAACTACTATCGGCGCTAAGAAGCTTAACTTCTGTGTTCGAGATGGGAACAGGTGTATCCTTCTTGCCAT
>NZ_JAPWBS010000011.1:0-48026 GCF_041433575.1 Granulicatella sp. 20925_1_28 | reverse complement strand
GAAAAGTGATTCACGTAAACAGGACAGATTTAGAACACTAAAAGTAACAAATGTTCACAGGGTTGTAGTTGACTTTCCGTACATTTGAATATACTATGAGGGCAAGTTGGAAGAGATAGCTTTTCCAGACTAAATGTTATAGATGATAGAGACCTGCACGCGATTCGAGCATGGCTTGAATAGGGTGCTTTTTTACTAAAGGAGATCTAATGAAATATTTTAAGCAGTTTGGCTGGATTATGATTGTGACCTGTATTGGTGAAATCATGAAATATTACATCCCTCTTCCAATTCCAGCAAGCATCTATGGACTTGTCTTAATGATGGCTTTATTAATGACGGGTGTTGTTAAAATTGAAAAAGTATATCAAGCAGGAACGTTTTTAATCGAGATTATGTCGTTAATGTTTATTCCGGCTGCCGTTGGAATTATCGAGTCGTGGGATCAATTGCATCGTATTATTGTGCCAGTATCCATCATCACGATTATTACAACATTTGTAGTGATGATTGTTTCGGGGAAAGTAACGCAATACGTCCTCGAGAAAGGAGCCCAAGATGGTGAATCAACTCGTTCTTAATACAGCAACAATCGGGCTCGTGATTAGTATTATCGGTTTTGAAATTGGCGTATTTTTACGTGACCGATACAAATGGCCGATCTTCAATCCGCTACTTGTAGCGATTGTTTTCGTCATTATTGTATTAAATGTCTTTAATATTGACTATGATAGCTATTATGCGAGTGCGGATAACTTAAGCTATCTCTTGACGCCCGCAACGGTCTGCTTAGCGATTCCGTTGTACCAGCAAATTGAACAATTGAAAAAGCATAAAGGTGCCATCTTTGCAGGGATTACGGCAGGGGTGTTGACGAGTCTTTGCACGGTTTGGGTGTTATCAATGCTTTTCCAATTAACGCACGAAGAATACGTAACCTTATTGCCAAAATCCATTACGACTGCCATTGGAATGGGCTTGTCTCAAGAGGCAGGTGGCTATGTGACAATTACTGTAGCGGTGATTATCCTGACAGGGGTTCTAGGAAATATGTTCTGTGAAATCATCTGTAAAGTAACAGGCATTACGCATCCAGTCGCAAAAGGGATTGCGATTGGAACGTCTTCCCATGCGATTGGGACAGCACGTGCCATGCAATTAGGGGAAGTCGAAGGTGCGATGAGTGGTTTATCCATCGTAATTTCGGGAATGATTACTCTCATTGGCACACAAATTTTTGCAGGATTTATTTAAGAAGTGGAGAAAGAGCAGAATTTCTGTTTTTTCTCCTTTTTATTTTGACTTTTGTCATACAAATTTAATGGAATAGTATTCGAAAACGTATAGTATTTATGCGGATTTAGGGCTATGATGGAGATGAACATACTTCATATAGAAAAGAGCGAGCGTTATGGAAAAACATTGGTGGCAAGAAGTCGTCGTTTATCAAATTTATCCACGTAGTTTTAAGGATTCAAACGGGGATGGAATTGGTGATTTAAGAGGGATTATTGAGAAGCTCGATTATTTACACACGCTAGGAATTGGAGCAATTTGGCTCTCTCCAGTATACAAGTCACCTAATGATGATAATGGTTATGATATTTCTGACTATGAAGACATCATGGACGAGTTCGGAACGATGGCGGATATGGAAGAATTGATTGCCGAAGCCGATAAACGCGGGATTAAAATCGTGATGGACCTCGTTGTGAACCATACGTCTGATGAACATCATTGGTTTATTGAGTCAAGAAAAGGAAAAGACAATCCATACCGTGATTACTATGTGTGGGCTGACCCTGCTGAAGATGGCGGTGTGCCGACGGAATTACAGTCAGTCTTTTTAGGTAGTGCATGGAAATACGATGAAGCAAGTGGTCAATATTTCTTGCATTTATTTAGTCAAAGACAACCTGATTTAAACTGGGAAAATGAAAAAGTGCGTCATGAAGTTTATGACATGATGAATTTCTGGATTGACAAGGGCGTTGGCGGATTCCGTATGGACGTAATTGATTTAATTGGGAAAATTCCATTAGAAGGGATTACTTCAAACGGACCAAAATTGCATGAATATTTACAAGAAATGAATGAGGCGACCTTCGGAGATAAAGATTTATTGACGGTTGGGGAAACATGGGGAGCGACACCAGAAATCGCGAAACTCTATTCAAACCCAGAGCGTCATGAATTATCGATGGTCTTCCAATTTGAACATTCACTCTTAGACAATGAGCCAGGGAAAGAAAAGTGGGACCTTAAACCGCTCGATGTAAGTGAATTAAAGGCGGTTCTTTCAAAATGGCAAACGGAACTTGGAAACGAAGGTTGGAATTCACTATTCTGGAACAACCATGATCTACCAAGAATCGTGTCACGCTGGGGAAATGATAAGGAATATCGTGTTCGCAGTGCCAAGGCATTCGCCATTCTGCTACATATGATGAAAGGAACTCCTTATATTTATCAAGGCGAGGAGCTTGGACTGACGAATACTCCAGTTTCTAGCATAGAAGAGTTGGATGATATTGAGTCCATTAATATGTATCATGATCGTATTGCTAGAGGATTTAGCGTTGAGTCGATTATGGAATCTCTAAATGCAAAGGGGAGAGACAATGCGCGTAGACCAATTCCGTGGACTGCCGAAGCGAACGGGGGATTTACAACGGGGACACCTTGGTTAGCTCTCAACCCAAACTACAAAGAGATTAATGTAGAAGCAGAGCTACAAAATCCAGACTCTGTATTCCATACGTATCGAAAACTCATTCATCTTAGAAAAGACCATCCAATCGTGGTTTGGGGCGATTATGAGCTTCTTGAAACGTCTTCTAATGTGTTCGCATATTATCGCACGCTTGGGGAAGAAAGATGGTTAACGGTCGTGAATTTATCAGATTCCGAGGAAGAAATCTCTGTAGATGCCCGATTTAATAAGGTTTTGGTGGCTAATACAGAAAATGAGGTTACAGATTTACACGCTTACAAACTTTCTCCATGGCAAGCCTTTGTAGTGGAATTGTCTGGCAATTGAAACAATTTTCATATATAATGTAAGTGCATAAAAATAGGTAAAATAAATTGTGAAATTTTTGTTAATAACTTTTCACAAACAAAGTTGCTAGATACTGTTGCAATAATAATTAAATTTGTGATAATATATATTTTTCATTCTACAAATGTGAAAAAATATGGTATAATAGTTTGAATAAAAATAAAAGGAGAAAGGGGATGGACGATGAAAGCATTTTTAGTGAAAATACAAGAAGGTTTTAAATCATTAGGTTTAGCGAGTCAATTGGGAATTACGTTAGGCCTATCTTTAGCGATGCTAGCAGGTGTATATGGTATTTCACAAGCGATGAGTCCGATGCAAAAAGTCACTCAAGTCGTAGAAGTACAAACAAGTGCGCCGACAAATTCGTCAACTCCTTCAAGTAGTACTGAAAAGAAAGAAGTCGCCGAGAAAAAGAAAGAGACAACTCAAGCGCCAACAACTGAATCTGTAACCACAGAAAAACAAGTGGTCACTGAAGAAGAAAAGAACACAAGAGAAGTTCAAGGAAATGTTGCTCAGGCAACTCCAAGCCAAGAACGCAGAAGAGAAGAGTCAGAAAATGGTCCTCAGACAAGAGAAGCAACTCCAACTGAAGCACCTACAGTTACTTCAAGTTCAGAAACAGTAGCAACACCACCACAACGATTGAAACCGTTAGGGAATACGGGACAAGAATTTGCAACGTTGGAACAAGCTTTAGCGTGGATGAAAGATCAATTGGACCAATCTTCAAAAGCACAAGAAGCTGGAAAACAAAATTGGGTTTACTCTGGAAGAGCGTATGAAATTCCATGGAGTGACGGGTCTACGACAGCAACCGTTGATTTAACGAAAATTGAGTCTTACACACCAGCTCCTACACCAACAGAAACAACTTCTGCACAGACGTTCGAAACGCCTGGAACAGATCATTTATAAAATTGAGCACTTTGGTAGCAATGCCGAAGTGCTTTTTTGGTGCTTATAGGATAGGAAACAAAGCAGGTTTATGATAAAATAAGCTTATCTTATTATAGGAGTGAATATAAGTGGATAATAAAGGACGTCGTATTTTAAGCGCTATTATCTCGATTGTGATTATTGCAGTGTATGCATTTTTACGTTTCCAACGTTTTCAAGCAAAACAGGAACGCCAAAAAGCGCAGCAAGAGCAAGTGAAAAATTCTCAAGTGGTGCAACAAGCCTTGCAAGATAACCAAAATAAATTAAACGAAGCTGCTGCTAAAATTAAACAAGCAGCGGATAGCGTTAAAGACAAAAACTCAACAACTGAATCAGAAGAGTTGAAGAGTGCTGAAATGAATAAAGAAATCGGAGAAGGATATAATATCGTCAAAAAAGATGGTAAATTCTATATTGTTAAAAACAATGATTTCTCAAAAGCAGTTGAATTAACAGGAGTAACAGAAGCACTTGTAATTCCTACTACAGAAGAAGAGAAAAACTTAAAATATAATGTGCTAGTTGTTAAAAAAGACGGCGAATATCGAGTTGTTGATGAAACAAAAGATGGAAAAGACGTCTTAGTCTTAACAGGTGAAACTATCACTGAAGATACAACATTTGTGTTAAAAGGTGACACGCTGTATATCAAATAACAGGATGCGAGGCAGAAAGACAGAAGACAAAAAAGAGCTCACAGTGTGAGCTCTTTTTGCTTCGTTGTCTTTCGCCCACACAGTTTATTAGACATTCTTGAATCACGAGTGATGAAAAGAATGTCAATAAACCACTGCGTTGAAGTGGATGCGTATAAACATGGAATTGTATAGCAAGTACAAATAACTTCTATGGAAGTCGTTTCTGCCTTTTCGAGTTCAACTATAGGATGTGAGCAATCGCGCTCAGAAATGGAACGTTGGACCGGAACACCGGAAGGGACGTGAAACGTTCCGCGGATGTTTCGGGAAACGCACGCCATTTCTGCGATTGCGAGCTCAACTACACCAGGATGTGAGTCTTCCCATCCAACTACACAAGATAAAAGAAAGGACATCAGCAAATTTGCTGATGTCCTTTTTCGTATTTTATTTAGTATATTGTGATTGCTCACATCTTTATTTTTGCGCCAACATGGTCACAAATCTCATTTTAATACGATTGCCGTTTTCGTCCGTTTTATGCAGTTGGCCAAAGTTTTCATTATATTTATGCAATGTCCAGCCTGTGTAGTAGTCTTTCAATTCGCCGCTTGCAAAAGTCTTAGGGAAGTTCACTGGACATGGCGCGTCTTCTGTCGACATGGCCGCTACGATGAGGTTGAACCCGCCAGGTGCCGTATGGGATTGCATATTTTCAATCACATCAGGAATTGTATACGGATCTACAAACATCAAGACCACTGTTGAAATAATGACGTCATAGAGTCCTCCTGGAATATCTGCGCTCTCAATATTATAAGGTTGAATATCGATATTAAGCCCTTCTGCTTCCGCAATCTGAGATAATTTCGCAAGACTCATCGAGTTGATATCGAGCGAAGTCACATCGAAGCCTTTCTTCGCCAAGTATAAGCTATTTCTTCCTTCGCCACTTCCAAGATCGAGCACCTTTCCTTTAGGAAACTTCGGTGTTGCCTCAATCACTTCTGAGTGTGTACGCGTGAGGTCGTATTTTTTCGAAAAATAATCTTCAGGAGCGCAATAGAAAGTCAGATAACATTTCAAGTCATCACTTGCTGGAGAAACGCGGTGCCATGCTTGAGGTTCGACAAATGGGATTTCAGAATCTTTTGTAAAGAGATGCTGGGATAAAATATTTCCGTCTTCGTCTAGTTCATAGAAGGTAAGCGCGCCTTCTAAAATCGTGAGGTGTGCCCAAGTCCCTACTTTGGTATTATGCATTTTTTGGAAGGGCTCGGGTAAAGTTGTCGCCGTCCAAGTCGGCATTGTTTTATAAGGAATTAATTCGTGCTCCATAAGAAAGCTCCTTTCGAGGTTGTCATTCTCATTGTACAAGAAAATGAAAGGCTAGAAAAATATTAGCTATTATATAGTAGTTTTAAAACTGATATAACCAATAGTTATAACCGGCAATAAAAAAGTGTTAATTGACTAGAAGGTGGTTTGTTGGTATCCTATTAACATGTTTATAAGACACGTTGATGAGAAGAGTAAAAGTGGAACTTTTCAGTAGAGAGTCTCGGGTGGTGAAAAGAGACATGAGTGGAAGCTTTGAAGATGGCCTCGGAGTGTTAATCGTTGAATGATTAGGCGATTACGGGTAAGCCCGATACAGCTTTCTGTTTTGATTGAAACAGACGGAGATAGTATTTGTGAGAATACTATAAACAAAGGTGGTAACACGAGAATTTGACTCGTCCTTTTGCTAACCCATGTTAGCGAGGGACGATTTTTGTTTGAAGAAAAGAAAGGAGAACACATGATTAAATTAGAAAATATCGACGTGACCTTTACGCAAGGCAAGAAAGTCGTAAAAGCCGTTCGAAATGTTTCTGTCGATGTGGAAGACGGGGATATCTATGGAATTATCGGATATAGTGGCGCTGGTAAAAGTACTCTAGTTCGTACTATTAACTTACTGCAACGTCCTACTAGTGGAAATGTGGAAGTCAATGGCGTAGATTTATTGAAATTGAAACCAAATGAATTGCGTGATGCACGTAAGAAAATTGGGATGATTTTCCAACACTTCAACTTAATGAATACGTTAAGCGTCTTTGACAATGTGGCTTTCCCGCTGAAAAAAGCGAAGAAACCGCTAGTGGAAGAAGGAGAAACAGCTGTTGATCCAACCGCGGAACCAAAATTGGTGAAGTTAACGAAGAAAGAAATTAAAGAGAAAGTTGATTCTCTACTGCAATTGGTTGGTCTTGAAGATAAGGCAAATAGCTATCCAAGTCAACTCTCTGGGGGACAAAAACAACGTGTGGCGATCGCCCGTGCGTTAGCTAATGACCCAGACGTATTGCTCTGTGATGAAGCGACAAGTGCGCTTGACCCTAAAACAACATACTCAATCTTAGAGTTATTGAAGAAAGTTAATGAGCAATTAGGAATTACGATTGTGATTATCACGCATGAGATGCAAGTTGTTAAAGAAATCTGTAATAAGGTTGCCGTAATGGAAGACGGTGAAGTGATTGAGCAAGGAACAGTGCTTGATATCTTCACAAATCCACAACGCAACTTAACAAAAGACTTTATCGATACAGCAACGCATATCAACCAAGGAATTGAAACAGTTATCTCACACGAACAGTTATTGAATCTGAAAGATGGAGATTACTTAGTGAAAATTTCATTCGTCGGTGCTTCAACAGGGGAACCGTTGATTACGAAATTATCGACTCAATTCCAAGTAGCAGCGAACATCTTATTCGCGAACGTGGAAATCATCCAAGAGACTCCAGTTGGGACATTATTGGTTGGTCTCTCTGGTGAAAAAGAAAGCATCGAAAATGCACTTTCTTACATTAAAGGACAAGGTGTGTCTGTTGATGTTTTAGAAGAAGCAAAGGGAGGTGCCTAAGATGAATTTATTAGCCTTTATTGATTTTAAAACTTGGTTTCCAAACATCGATGCCAAAGTATGGGCGGAAATTCAAAAAGCCACATTTGATACATTAATCATGGTTGGTTTAACAGGTTTAATCGCCGGAATCTTAGGAATTGCCTTAGGGGTGACACTAGTTGTAACACGTGAAGGAAACATCCTTGAAAACAAACCATTGTACTTGATACTTGATAAAGTCGTGAACTTATTCCGTTCAATTCCATTTATCATTCTTGCCATGTTACTGATTCCAGTAACTCGTGCAATCGTAGGAACAACCATTGGTATTCCAGGAGCGATTGTTCCGCTAGTATTCGCAACCGTTCCATTCTATTCTCGTCAAGTGCAATTAGCGTTGACCGAAGTAGATAAAGGGGTTATCGAAGCGAGTGAAGCAATGGGATGTACACCGCTAGAAATTATCTTCCGTGTGTACTTAAAAGAAGGCTTGCCAAGCTTAATCCGTGCAAGCTCACTAACAATTATCAGCTTAATTGGTTTAACAACCATGGCCGGAGCGTTTGGTGCCGGCGGTATCGGTAACGTAGCCATCTCACGAGGTTATAACCGATTCCAAGGAGACGTAATCGTGGTAGCTACAATTATCATGTTAATCATCGTCTTCATCACCCAAGCAATCGGTGACTATTTAGAGAAAAAAACCACTAAATAACAGGATGTGAGTCTTCGCGGTTAGAAATCGACCACTGGACCAAACCAACGCAAGCATCGTTAAAAACGATGTGCGTATGGTTTGGGAAGTGGACGCGATTTCTGCGAAGACGAACTCAACTACACAGGATGTGAGCTTTCGAGCCCAACAGCCCGAGTTCAACTACACCAGGATGTGAGACATCTCATCCAAAAACAAAAAATCAAACCAACACAAAAAGGGGAAAAACAAAATGAACATTAAAAAATTATTCGTAGCTGCAGCGGCAGCATTAACATTAGCAGCATGTGGAGCTGCACAAACATCAAACTCATCAAGCTCAGCTTCATCAGAAGCAAAACAAGAAAACAAACACGTTAAAATCGGGGTTAACGCAGGGAACCACGAAGTTTGGGACGATGTAATTGCTCGCTTGAAAGAAAAAGAAGGTATTGAAGTTGAATTAGTAGAATTCACTGACTACGTACAACCTAACCAAGCGTTAGAAAACGGCGACGTTGACTTGAACTCATTCCAAACAATTATTTACTTAGAACGTTTCAACAAAGAACAAGGAACACACATCAAACCAATCGGATACACAGTTATTGCTCCAATGGGTGTTTACTCTAAGAAAATCAAAAACGTAAGTGAATTAAAAGATGGTGATACAATTGCTATTCCTGAAGATACTTCAAACAACTCACGTGCATTACGTTTACTACACGCAGCTGGCGTAATCAAATTAAAAGATCCTAACAACACTTTAGCAACTAAAGATGACATCGTTGAAAATCCTAAAAACATCCAAATCAAAGAATTACCTGCTGGACAAACAGCTCGTGCTTTAGATGATGTTGCTGCTTCATTAATCAACAATGGTTTCGCTGTTGAAGCTGGATTCCAACCAACAAAAGACTCTATCTTTATTGAACAAATTACTGATTCTTCACAACCTTACTACAACGTAATCGCTGCTAAAGAAGGTAACGAAAACAATGAAGTTTACAAAAAAATCGTAGAATACTACCAATCACCAGAAACAGCTAAGAAAATCGAAGAAGTTTCAAAAGGTGCTAACGTACCAGTTTGGGAAAAAGCTAAATTAAACAACTAGGATGCGAGAAAAAGCAAAATGTAACATATATGTTACATTTAGAAAAAACAAACCTTAAGAGGCGTGCTTAGCATGCCTCTTTATTCAATGAAAGAAGGCAAAGACGATGAGCGAAATTAAACAAAAAGCACAAGCGTTAAACGAATATCTTGTCGCAACAAGAAGACATTTTCACGAAAACCCAGAATCAAGCTTAAAAGAGTACGATACTGCTGCCTACATTCAAAAAGAATTAACTGCATTTGGAATCCCATTTGAAAAAGTGGCCGAAACAGGGACGTTAGCTATTATTAAAGGTGGTAAAGGAGAAGGAAAGACCGTTTTACTTCGTGCCGATATCGATGCACTAGAACTTCCTGACTGCACTGGTAAACCTTATGCGTCTAAACGTCCAGGATTAAACCATGCTTGTGGACATGATGCGCATACGACAATGGGTCTAGGGACGGCTAGAGTCTTGAATGAATTGAAAGATTCGTTTGCAGGAACTGTCTTAATCGCGTTCCAACCTGCAGAAGAAATCGGTGCGGGAGCGAAGCAATTTGTCGCTTCTGGAAAAATCGATAATATCGATGAATCTTTTGCGATTCACGTCAATTCAGGACTACCCGTTGGATCGTTTGCGGTGGAAGGTGGACCAGTGAATGCTTCGTGTGATATTTTCAAAATCAAAATCACAGGAAAGAGCGCTCACGTAGGTCGTCCTCATTTAGGACATGACGCGCTAGTAACAGCCAGTGAAGTTGTTGTTGCATTGCAAACCATCGTCGCTCGCGAAGTAAATCCAATCGACCGTGCTGTTGTCGGCATCGGTAAATTAAATGCGGGAACTCGCTACAATATCGTAGCAAACGACGCTGAAATCGAAGGGACGATTCGTGCATTTAGCCACGAAACACGTGCTCATTTGAAAGAAGCGGTAACGCGTATCGCTAAAGGAATTGCTGAACTCAATCGTTGCGAATTTGAAATCGATTGGTATGATGCGGCAGCTCCAGTGATTAACACACCAGAGTTAGCAGAAGAATTCCAAAAGGTAGTTGCAAAAGTAGAAGGAATCGACAACCTGATTACAAAATACGAATCATCTATGGGTGCCGATGATTTTGCGGACTACGTAGTGAATAAACCTGGTGTTTATGGCTTACTTGGTAGCCAATCTGGAGAAGAGACAGCTTATGGACACCACCATGAAAAATTCGATATCGATGAGCGTGTATTAGCGCTTGGTGTTGAAATTGAAGTGAAGTATTTCTTAAGCAGACTTGCTTAAAAATGAGTGGGAAGGGGCGAAATGGTTTTCGGCCTCTTTTTCATTTTAAAACGTTAAAAAACTATAATATTTCTTGAAATGTAATAGGCAAGAAAGAAGCCGTATGCTATAATTCTTTTGTGTCTGAAAATAGAACAGTTGTTTTTCAGAAAGAGATTTTAAAAAGGTGCTCGGGAGCGGATTATGAAACCATTATTAGAACAATTAGAACTAAATACGAAACAAGATAAAGTTGTTTACCGACACGATTTAATGCCGGAAGAAGAGTTGACAGCAAGCCTTGTCTGGGAGTATTCAGATAAGCTAGCGGCATACTTGCATGAGACATACAAAGGGGATAAATCTCCAATCGTAGTCTATGGTCATAAGCATCCGTTTATGTTGGTGTACTTTTTGGCTTGTGTAAAATCAGGTCATGCCTATTGCCCAGTTGATGTAAATACACCAATCGACCGCGTTGAAGATATTATCGCAACAGTGAAGAGTCCAGTCGTGCTCGTGAGTGAAGATATTTCACTAGATGCATCAACGTTGACAGTTCCTGAAGCTAAAGAAGTGATTGCTTCAACGACGGAACGTATTTCAAAAGAGCATTATGTTCAAGGGGAAGATATTTTCTATATTATCTTTACTTCTGGAAGTACAGGGAAGCCAAAAGGAGTTTCGATTACTTACAATAACTTGAACCACTTCTTAGATTGGTATACGGGTTATTACAAAGAGAAAGGACCACAAGTCTTTCTTGGACATCCGCCGTTCTCATTTGATTTATCAGTGATGTCACTTTGGCCAGCACTTTATATGCATGCACCACTTGTTCAAATTGATAAAGAGCACTTGCAAGATTTCAAAGTGTTATTTAAAACATTAGAAGTGTCTAAAGCAACGGTGTGGATTTCAACGCCATCGTTTGCGGAAATGTGCTTAGTGGATCCAAGTTTCAACCAAGATTTGCTTCCTGAATTAGAACAGTTCGTGTTCTGCGGAGAGAAGTTATTCAGTACAACCGTTGAAAAATTAATGGAACGATTCCCACGCGCAGAAGTGGTAAACACATATGGCCCAACGGAATCGACGGTTATGGTCACTTGGATGCCATTAACAAGAGAATTGTTAGAGAAGTATCCAGATAATCTACCAGTGGGTGTGATTAAGCCTGGAACAACCGTGTTAATTGATGGTCCAGAAAGCGGAGAAATTATCATTTATGGGAATACAGTAGCAAAAGGCTATTATGAAAATCCTGAAATGAATGCGAAACATTTCTTTGAAGTAGATGGTGAGCGTGCATACCGTACAGGGGACGTGGGACACTTTGAAGGAGATTTATTGTTCTGCGAAGGACGAATCGATTTCCAAATCAAATTACATGGTCACCGTATCGAGTTGGAGGATATTGACAATAACTTATTGAAGAATCCGAAAATTCGTCAGGCCGCAACGGTTCCTTCGATGGCAGATGGGAAAGTAAAATCCATTACTTCGTTTGTCGTGTATAATGAACCAATTGAAAAACGTTTTGAAACAGTTAAACTCGTGAAAAAAGAATTGGCGCAACATGTGCCGGAATATATGATTCCAAAGAAAGTCGTCTTCTTAGACGAGATGCCGTTGAACAATAACGGTAAAATTGATAAAAAACAATTAAAGGAGCTTGTGTAGTCGATGCATTATTTTGAAGGTCTCTCTTTCTTTATGACGCTAGGATTCGTATTAATCGTGGCGTTCATACTAAATGTCTTTCAAAAATCTACGTATTATCTATCATTACTATTCTCATTAGTGATGGTCTATTTCGTGTTTATCAAAACGCCAGACCAACTGATTGCGTTATTGGGATTTGTAGTGTTAGGGTATATTTTGATGCAGTTGACCTCTAAGCTTAAAGAGCGGAAGAAGACGATGCCGATGATGGTATTGCTAGCGGGATTACCGTTAATTGTGGTGAAATTATTGCCTGTATTTAAGGTGAATGGATTTGGATTTTTAGGAATTTCATATATGACCTTCAAATTAGTCCAAATCATTATCGAGATGTATGACGGGTTGATTGAAAAGCCGATCTCTGTTCTCGATTACACACATTTCTTGTTATTCTTTCCAGCGCTCAGTTCCGGACCGATTGACCGTAGTCGCAGATTTATGGACGATTGGCACAAACAAAGAAGCCGAGGAGAGTACTTAGAACTCGCAGGGACAGGTATTTTTAGATTAGTTTTAGGTTTATTCTATAAATTGGTATTATCCGGAATGGTATTCCAACATATGAATGGACCGATGGGGAAAGACGTGACCTATCTCATCGGGTATATGTATCTTTACACCGCATACTTGTTCTTTGATTTTGCTGGATATAGTTTAATGGCGGTAGGGGCAAGTAATATTCTTGGTGTTGAAACGCCAATGAACTTTAACTTCCCATTTATCAGTATCGATATTAAAGACTTCTGGAACAGATGGCATATTACGCTATCGACATGGCTGCGTGACTTTGTGTTCTCACGTGTTGTAATGCGATTCATGCGTAAGAAAGTCTTCAAGAAGAGACTGACGACGGCGATGGTGGCCTATATGATCAATATGACCTTCATGGGATTTTGGCATGGGGTGACGCTGGACTACATCATCTACGGTGTGTATCACGGAGTGCTGATGGCGTCATTTGAATGGTATCAGAAGAAGTCGAAGTTTTATAAGAAAAACAAGAATAAGACATGGTATAAAATCACAAGCTGGCTCATTACGATGCATTTAGTAATGTTAGGATTCTTGATTTTTTCAGGAAAACCATTATTATGGATAAGTAAATTAATTTCAATGCAATAGGAGGGATTTCCGTGGAAGAAAGAATTTTAGAAATTTTAGAAGAAATTTGCGAAGATGAAGTAGTATACGAAGATAAAGACATCAACTTAAAAGAAGAAGGGTTAATGGATTCATTAGCATTCGTTGAACTTCTTGTTCGCTTAGAAGAGTTCGGTATCGAAGTGGCTCCAACAGAAGTGACTTACGAAGAAATCGATACTCCAAATAAAATTATTAAACACGTTTCAGAACGTGTTGGTTAATTTGAAATAGTAAAAGGCGCTTCCTGTGAGGGGAGCGCCTTTTTGTGTGTTTAGAATTTAATATTTAATAGTTCGTTTACTTCGGTATAAGCAGATTGGATTCGCTCAAGCGTTTCTTTATCGACGGTATGCTCTAGAGGCCCGCCTGGGATATAGTTTTCAGCAAGAAAGACTTGGTAGTCGTAGGCAGGGCCTCCCATAAAACTGCGGTCAATTTCAGTCCGTGAAACCCATGTTGGATGAGCTTTAACACTTGTGAGTGTTGTCTTCCCATTTTCTTTTTCGATGGTGATGTCCATAATCACACCACGCTCGGTCCAGATATTTTCCAAAGTTTCGACGCGTTGATTCGAAAGAAGATTTCCCATTGAGTAGATGATAAATTTCTTTTCACCGTCTTTTGTGATCGTTTCGGTCGGTTCAATCACGTGTGGGTGTCCGCCAAAAATGACATCGGCACCCCATTCGATCATTTGGTGATACGTATCAATTTGTCCTTGTGTTGGATGAAGGTGGTACTCTTCTCCCATTTGTGGCAACACAATCGTAAAATCGGCAATTTCTTCAGCGCGCTGGATGAGCTGTTTCACCTTTTGCATGTTCAAATCGTATAAGTGGTTGTTATATTCTTCGTCGGTAAGGCTTGCTTCGATTCCGTTGAAGCCATACGCAAATCCAAGGATAGCGACTTTAATGCCATTGACTTCTTTTACAAGAATGCCTTCTGATGGGTCGACTTTTACCCCGAAAATATCAAGTCCGTTTTTGCGGAAAGCATTGGCTGTGTATTTCAACCCTTCGATGCCTGTATCAAGAATATGATTATGCGCTAAGTCGAGTACATCGTATCCGGCGTCCTTAATACTCTGAATCACTTCTTCGGGCGCGTTAAAAATCGGATAACCAGCAAGAGGTTCGTTTGGATTGATGGTTCCTTCGAAATCGCCGATTGCAAGGTCTGCGCTGGATACGAGAGGTGTAATTTGCTCGTAGTCGTTTTTGAAATCATATGATGTCCCATCAAATGCACTTCCATAAACAATATCATGATAGAGCATATCTCCGCTTGCGGTGATGCGAGCAACTTGCTTATTCGTTGGTGGTGACTGCGGGTTATTTGGTGTGGAAGCATCTTGATTTTGTTCAGAGGATGGTTTCGCGGTTTGAACGGTCTCTATATTTTCTTGTGCAGAAGGGCGCGTAACAAATCCTGCTGCAATCGTAAATACAGATAAGATACAAATCCCATAAAATTCCATTCGCTTTATTTTGTCGCTCTGTGAATTACCTCTCATAAATTCCCCTCCAATACCTGTTGTAACTGTATTATACTCCGAATTAATTCCTATTTAAATAGTAATTTTGGAATATGAAGAAATAAATAATTTAATCACAATCCCTCTAGAATTACTCGGTGGATAGCTATATAATTTAGTTGAAGGCAGTAGTTGATAGTTTTTTGTAGGAAATTGTTATAGGAAGGGTGTAGGGTGATGGATAAGTCAAATAGGTTTCTGATAAGAATTTTCTCTTGTTTTGCTGCTTTGATTATTTTAGTTCTAGTGCGGTTTAGAGTAGCTAGTGTGTATGGAGATACGGTAACCTCGATTCATTCTAGGGACGAGATTGTTCATCTAGAAGAAGAAATTCTTAATATGTCACGCGATGGTGACGAATATATAGAAGGTGTTGATTTTGAACATGCGGTCGAGACGTACTATGACGTTCCGCTGTTTAAAGAGGAAAAGAATCTAGATAGCGAAGAAATTGAACGTCTCGTAACAGATAGTCACTACAAATGGGTGGTCCCGATAAAGAATCCTTCATTGGAGAAAGAGGCGTATCTTTATATAGGAGGCCCAGCCAATTCTTCGGAAATAGAGACCAAAGTGAAGCAGGGATATTTGACAAAAGAAGAAGGAGAAAAACTGATTCAGTCACAAGGGAAATGGACGGTTGCCTATGTAAGCACTTATGAGAAGAATGCGCATTCAATTATAAAAGTGGCTCAGGAAGTGATTGCCAGAGAGGATTTGAATGTTGAAAAGATTTTGTTTGTTGTGCCAAAAGGACTACAAGTCCCGGTGGTGCTTATAAAAGTGGATGGAGTTTATAAAGTATTGTTTCATGAATTTCCTTTAGTAGAAGGAGGTATCTCAAATGTAAAAGGCGAGCTATCTCTAGATAAGTTCTATCCATTTAACGAGGCTAAGGAAGTAGTGCGTGAGTTTGCTAAGGAACGTCATATAGGTTCAACGAATGGTAATGCAAGTCCGAACGGAGTGGTTATTCCATGGAGAGAGTCTTCCATTGTTGTGGTAGGTATAGGGGTTGCTGGATTCGTCCTTTATAAACTGTTTCGAAAAAAAGAGAGCGCAACCAAAGCATGATAAACCTTAAGAAACTGTAATAAAACGACAAAGGGTGGAAAAATGAAAGAAAATAAGTTATAATAAGACCGTTAAAAATAAATGCTGTAAGCATCAAGGAGGAACTAAAACATGAGTCGTTTAGTAAGCATGACTGAAATGTTACAAAAAGCTAAAGAAGGTAAATACGCTGTTGGTCAATTCAACATCAACAACTTAGAATGGACACAAGCAGTATTAACAGCAGCTCAAGAAGCTAACTCACCAATTATCTTAGGTGTATCTGAAGGCGCTGGTAAATACATGGGTGGTCCTACAGTTGTTTCTGCTATGGTAAATGCATTATTAGATGCAATGAACGTCACTGTTCCAGTAGCATTACACTTAGACCACGGTTCTTCAGTAGAAGTATGTAAACAATACATCGACGCTGGATTCAGCTCAGTAATGTTTGACCACTCTCACTTCCCAATCGATGAAAACATCGAATTAACTAAGGAAGTTGTAGAATATGCACATCCAAAAGGAGTTTCAGTTGAAGCTGAAGTAGGTACTGTAGGTGGTACTGAAGATGGCGTAACTGGAGGAATCAACTACGCTGACTTAAACGAATGTGTACGTATGGTTAAAGAAGCTAAAATTGATGCATTAGCAGCAGCTTTAGGTTCAGTTCACGGAACTTACTCAGGCGAACCAGTTTTAGGTTTCGATGAAATGTTAGCTATCTCAGAAGCTACAGGTGCTCCATTAGTATTACACGGTGGATCAGGTATCCCAGAATACCAAATCAAAAAAGCAATCGAACGTGGACATGCTAAAATCAACGTTAACACTGAATTACAACAACAATGGACAGCAGCAGTTCGTGCTAAATTAAATGCAGACGCTGGTGTTTATGACCCACGTAAAATTATCAAACCTGGTTTCGATGCAATCGTTAAGATTACAAAAGAAACAATGGACATCTTCGGTTCAACAGGAAAAGCTTAATAATCACTATTTTGAGGCAGGCGATTTCGCCTGTCTCTTTTTAATTAGACCAATAAATATCCACTGGCTAAGCCGGTGGATATTTATTTGAGCAAAATAATACTATAAAAGAGCAAGATTATCATATGTGATAATTATCATATATGATAATTTTAAGGTGTGGAGGTGGGAGAGATGAAGCGCAAGTTTAAAATCGAAAAAGATATGGTAGATCAGCTAGATGAGTATTCATACGAAGAAAAAGTAAAGTATGCAGCCATATTAAAAATACTGCAAGAAGATGGATTAACAGAAGAGATGATTCAAAAATGGGGCCGATGGTATAAAGGGAAACACGGATTGCTAATAACCCTTTCAAAAAATGTTAAGGAGGAGATAGACGATGGGGACGTACCTAACTTCAAAACTTTGCAAGCTTTCATCAGAATATCCGACGTTTGAGTATGATTTAGAAAAGGAAATGATGATGCAGCGAGTTGCGTTACAAATGACAAAGTTACAAACGGTGACAGGACTTTCTTTAGAAGATTTTGCAAAAGAAGTCGATCTTAAAGCATCAAATCTTTCGAGATTGCAGAGCGGAGACCATAATCCAACTATTCTTACTCTGTTGGATTTAGCTTATCGATGTGGATATGATGTAGAAGTGAAAGTAAAAAAGAAAAAACTGCCTAAGTAGCATTACAAAATTACAATTGTTCACAGAAAAAATCTCTTAGAGCATAGCAATTTAACTCCTAAATTTGTTTTTATAAGTGTAAGACTTATTAGATTATGAATAGAAATGAGGAGGAAAAATTATGACACATCATACATTTGTTGAGAAGAAACTGCATTTACGATTCAAAGGGAGTGACAGAAAAACAAAGAACCTGATTATTTCACGTCCTAAGGATAAATTAAAGAAGGATTCAGCTAATATAGCAATGGAGAGTATTATAGAAGCTAATCTTTTTGAAAAAGACGGAGTACAATTGTATGAAGGCCGAAGAGATGCTTATTATAAGACGCGGAGAGTGGATGTCTTTCTTTAACAACAATAAATAATCGAATAAATATCCACCGGCTAAGCCGGTGGATATTTATTTGTGGAGTAAGTTACTTCTATATAGATTGTACCGAATAAGAGGGAACATTTTCTCTTAAGAAAATTCTTGACGTGTTGAAGGAGAAATGCTATTCTATTAGAGGTGCTTTTATACCTGATTCCTGATAAGTAATCAAATCAGTCGTGCTGACTGGTAAGAAGGCCATTTTATGAGACAGTGATGTCTTTTAATTTTTAACAAAAAATGGTCCGCCCGGAAGTGTGGACCAAGAAGAACCCGTTAGGGAAGGAGGAAGAGCTTAATGCCAACTATTAACCAATTAGTCCGTAAACCTCGTAAATCAGCAGTTGAGAAATCAGCTTCTCCAGCGTTAGGTAAAGGCTATAACAGTTTCAAAAAATCACAAACGAATACAAACTCTCCACAAAAACGTGGTGTATGTACTCGTGTAGGTACTATGACACCTAAAAAACCTAACTCAGCGTTACGTAAATACGCACGTGTACGTTTATCTAACTTAATCGAAGTAACTGCGTACATTCCAGGTATCGGTCACAACTTACAAGAACACAGCGTTGTGTTAATCCGTGGTGGACGTGTAAAAGACTTACCAGGGGTACGCTACCATATCATTCGTGGTGCTTTAGACACTGCAGGAGTTAACAACCGTATGCAAGGTCGTTCTAAATACGGTACTAAACGTCCTAAAAAATAATTTTAAAAAATAAAACACTCATTAAATGAAAGGAGGATTATAAATGCCTCGTAAAGGTCCTGTCGCAAAACGTGATGTTTTACCTGATCCAATTTATAATTCAAAATTAGTTACTCGTTTAATCAACCGTTTAATGGTAGATGGAAAACGTGGTAAAGCTGCAACAATCTTATATAACGCATTTGATATCGTTAAAGAAAAAACTGGAAACGATCCAATGGAAGTTTTTGAACAAGCAATGAAAAACATTATGCCTGTTCTTGAAGTTAAAGCTCGTCGTGTAGGGGGCTCTAACTACCAAGTTCCTGTGGAAGTTCGTCCAGACCGTCGTACTACATTAGGTTTACGTTGGTTAGTAAACTACTCACGTCTACGTGGTGAAGACACAATGGAAGTTCGTTTAGCTAAAGAAATTATGGATGCTGCGAACAACACTGGTGCTTCTGTTAAGAAACGTGAAGATACACATAAAATGGCTGAAGCGAACAAAGCGTTTGCTCACTATCGTTGGTAAGATTAAAAAGGTTTTTCAACCTTTTTGGTCTCACTTATTGTTAGAAATATAGAAAGAGGTGTAGAACGAAGATGGCAAAAAGAGAATTCTCTCTTGAAAACACTCGTAATATTGGTATCATGGCCCACATCGATGCAGGTAAAACTACAACGACTGAGCGTGTACTTTATTACACTGGTAAGATCCACAAAATTGGTGAAACTCACGAAGGAGCTTCACAAATGGACTGGATGGAACAAGAACAAGAACGTGGTATCACTATTACATCAGCTGCTACAACAGCACAATGGAAAGGTCACCGTATCAACATCATCGACACTCCAGGGCACGTGGACTTCACAATTGAAGTAGAACGTTCTCTACGTGTATTAGATGGTGCGGTAGCTGTACTTGATGCTCAATCTGGGGTAGAACCTCAAACAGAAACTGTATGGAGTCAAGCTACAACATACGGAGTTCCACGTATCGTATTTGCAAACAAAATGGATAAAATCGGTGCTGACTTCTTATATTCAGTACGTACAATCCACGAACGTTTACAAGCAAATGCACACCCAATTCAATTACCAATCGGAGCTGAAGACAACTTCACTGGTATCATTGACTTAATCAAAATGAAAGCTGAAATCTATACAAATGACTTAGGTACAGATATCCAAGAAACAGATATCCCTGAAGATTTACAAGATTTAGCTGAAGAATGGCGTGAAAAATTAGTGGAAGCAGTTGCTGAAACTGACGAAGCTTTAATGGAACGCTATTTAGAAGGTGAAGAAATTTCAGAAGCTGAATTAAAAGCAGCTATCCGTAAAGCTACATGTGCGGTAGAATTCTACCCAGTATTATGTGGTTCTGCCTTCAAAAACAAAGGGGTACAATTAATGTTAGATGCAGTAGTTGACTACTTACCATCTCCATTAGATGTTCCTTCAATTAAAGGGGTAGACCCTAACACAGACCAAGAAGTAGAACGTCATTCATCTGATGAAGAACCATTCTCAGCATTGGCCTTCAAAGTTATGACTGACCCATTCGTAGGTCGTTTAACATTCTTCCGTGTGTACTCTGGTACTTTACAATCAGGTTCATACGTTAAGAACTCAACGAAAGGTAAACGTGAACGTGTAGGACGTATCCTACAAATGCACGCGAACTCTCGTCAAGAAATTCCAGAAGTATTCTCAGGAGACATCGCTGCTGCAGTTGGTCTTAAAGATACAACTACAGGGGACACATTATGTGACGAAAAAGCTGAAGTTATCTTAGAATCAATGGAATTCCCTGATCCAGTTATCGAGGTTGCTATTGAACCTAAATCAAAAGCTGACCAAGATAAAATGGGTATTGCTTTACAAAAACTTGCAGAAGAAGATCCAACATTCCGTGCTTACACTAACCAAGAAACTGGTGAAACAGTTATCGCTGGTATGGGTGAGTTACACTTGGATATCATCGTTGACCGTATGCGTCGTGAGTTCAAAGTAGAAGCTAACGTAGGTGCTCCTCAAGTATCTTACCGTGAAACATTCCGTGCTTCTACACAAGCTGAAGGTAAATTCGTTCGTCAATCAGGTGGTAAAGGTCAATACGGTCACGTATGGATTGAATTTACTCCTAACGAAGAAGGTGCTGGATTCGAATTCGAAAACGCTATTGTCGGTGGGGTAGTTCCTCGTGAATACATCCCTGCAGTTGAAGCTGGATTGAAAGACGCTATGGAAAACGGGGTATTAGCTGGTTATCCATTAGTTGACATCAAAGCTAAACTTTACGATGGATCATACCATGATGTCGATTCATCTGAAACAGCCTTCAAAGTTGCCGCTTCTATGGCATTGAAAGCTGCTGCTAAGAAAGCTCAACCTGCTATCTTAGAACCTATGATGGCTGTTGAAATTACAGTTCCTGAAGAATACTTCGGAGATGTAATGGGACACGTTAACGCTCGTCGTGGACGTGTTGAAGGTTCTGAAGTTCGTGGTAACGCACAAATCGTTAAAGGTATGATTCCTTTATCAGAAATGTTCGGTTACGCAACTACATTGCGTTCTGCAACACAAGGTCGTGGTACTTTCAGTATGACATTTGACCACTATGAAGATGTTCCTAAGAGCATTGCAGAAGAAATCATTAAGAAAAACGGCGGTAACGGAGAATAATCTCTAGCACTGCATCCTATCAAATGAACTGAATCGACTGGTTATGTCAGTCATAACCAGTTGATTTTTAAGAGAGTTCTTTGGTATAATTACAATCGGTAGATACTGTTATAGAATCTAACAAAACTCAATTATTAGGAGGAATCATTTAAATGGCAAAAGAAAAATTTGACCGTTCAAAACCACACGTTAACATTGGTACAATCGGCCACGTTGACCACGGTAAAACAACATTAACTGCTGCTATTACAACTGTATTAGCTAAGAAAGGTTTCGCGCAAGCTCAAGATTACGGTTCAATCGATAAAGCTCCAGAAGAACGCGAACGTGGTATCACAATCAACACAGCTCACGTTGAGTACGAAACTGACACTCGTCACTACGCTCACGTTGACTGCCCAGGACACGCGGACTACGTTAAAAACATGATCACTGGTGCTGCTCAAATGGACGGTGCTATCTTAGTAGTATCTGCAGCTGACGGCCCAATGCCACAAACACGTGAACACATCTTATTATCACGTCAAGTAGGTGTTCCTTACATCGTTGTATTCTTAAACAAAGTTGACATGGTTGACGATGAAGAATTATTAGAATTAGTAGAAATGGAAGTTCGTGACTTATTATCAGAATACGATTTCCCAGGCGATGACACTCCAGTTGTTGCAGGTTCTGCTTTACGCGCTTTAGAAGGCGACGCTTCATACGAAGAAAAAATCTTAGAATTAATGGCTGCAGTTGACGAATACATCCCAACTCCAGAACGTGACGTTGACAAACCATTCATGATGCCAGTCGAAGACGTGTTCTCAATCACAGGTCGTGGTACTGTTGCTACAGGTCGTGTTGAACGTGGACAAGTTCGTGTTGGTGACGAAGTTGAAATCGTTGGTATTTCAGAAGAAACTTCTAAAACAACTGTTACAGGTGTTGAAATGTTCCGTAAATTGTTAGACTATGCTGAAGCAGGGGATAACATTGGTACATTATTACGTGGTGTTACACGTGACAACATCGAACGTGGACAAGTTCTTGCTAAACCAGGAACAATCACTCCACATACTAAATTCAAAGCTGAAGTTTACGTATTAACTAAAGAAGAAGGTGGACGTCATACTCCATTCTTCACTAACTACCGTCCTCAATTCTACTTCCGTACAACAGACATCACTGGTGTTTGCTTGTTACCAGAAGGCGTTGAAATGGTAATGCCTGGTGACAACGTAACTATGGAAGTTGAATTAATTCACCCAGTTGCTATCGAAAACGGTACTAAATTCTCTATCCGTGAAGGTGGACGTACTGTAGGTGCTGGTTCAGTAGCTTCTATCGAAAAATAATTTTTCTTAAAATTGATTTTCAAGACTATCCAATTTTGGATAGTCTTTTTTTATTAAAATTTTTTAAATTAAAATGTCAGACAATTGAAAGCGAAAAACAAAAATAGTAGTGAAATGTCAAAAACGTTGATTTAACAACGTTTGTAAAGGGTTTAAAACAAAATGAAACACACGGGCGCGTGTGCATAAATAAATGTTGTTAAATCAACGGTTTTCGCTTGCAATCAAAAAAAGAATCTTGTATACTATTAAAAGTGCCGCAGAGGAATGTAAATTCTAAAGCAGCATACCCCCTCTTAAAATAAGAAGGGGAGCTATGAAACGAGAGGTTGCGACACGCCCGGACGCTTTGCCACGAAAGGGTCAAGTCGGAAATTCGCGTGGAGCTAGTCTTATGACAACATTAGACGAAGGAGGAAAGACAATGGCAAAACAAAAAATCCGTATCCGTTTGAAAGCTTACGAACACCGTGCGCTTGATCAATCAGCGGAAAAAATCGTAGAAACAGCAAAAAGAACTGGTGCTAGCGTAGCTGGTCCAATTCCATTGCCAACAGAAAGATCGCTTTACACAGTTATTCGTGCGACTCACAAATATAAAGATTCTCGCGAACAATTTGAAATGCGTACACACAAGCGTTTGATCGACATCGTTAATCCAACGCCAAAAACTGTTGATGCCTTAATGAAGCTTGATTTACCAAGCGGCGTTGACATCGAAATCAAATTATAATAAATAGAAAAATGGAGGTGTAACCATGACCAAAGGAATCTTAGGCAAAAAAGTAGGGATGACTCAATACTTTACAGAAGCAGGTGAACTTATTCCTGTAACAGTAGTTGAAGTAACTCCAAACGTTGTTCTTCAATTAAAAACAATCGAAAACGACGGTTACGAAGCTGTTCAATTAGGTTTCGACGACTTACGTGAAGTTTTATCAAATCGCCCTGCTAAAGGTCATGTAGCAAAAGCAAATGCTACTCCTAAGCGCTTCATTCGTGAATTCAACAATGTCGAGCTTAGCGAGTACGAAGTAGGACAAGAAATTACAGTTGATGTATTCAAAGCAGGAGACATCGTTGACGTAACAGGTACATCTAAAGGGAAAGGTTTCCAAGGTGCTATCAAACGTCATGGACAATCTCGCGGACCAATGGCTCACGGTTCTCGTTACCACCGTCGTCCTGGTTCAATGGGTGGAGCATCATTCCCATCACGCGTTTTCAAAGGTAAAGCATTACCTGGACAAATGGGTGGCGACCGTATCACTATTCAAAACTTAGAAGTAGTGAAAGTTGATGCAGAACGCAATGTAATCTTAATCAAAGGTAACGTACCTGGATCTAAGAAATCATTAGTAGAAATTAAAACAGCAATTAAATCTAAATAATAAATAGGGAAGGAGGAACGAGAGAATGACAAAAGTTACATTATTTAAACAAGATGGAACAACAAACGGAGAAATCGAATTAAACTCAGAAATCTTCGGAATTGAACCAAACGAAAATGTAGTATTCGACGCAGTAATCATGCAACGCGCTTCATTACGTCAAGGAACACACGCTGTTAAAAACCGTAGTGCAGTAAGCGGAGGCGGCCGTAAACCATGGCGCCAAAAAGGAACTGGTCGTGCTCGTCAAGGATCAATCCGTTCACCACAATGGCGTGGCGGAGGTATTGTATTCGGACCAACACCTCGTTCATATAGTTACAAATTACCTAAAAAAGTACGTCGCTTAGCGATTAAATCAGTATTATCACAAAAAGTATTGGATAACAAGCTTGTTGTAGTGGAAGCATTACAATTTGACGCACCAAAAACAAAAGAGTTTGCACAAGTATTGTCTAACTTAAACGTTGATACAAAAGTGTTAGTAGTTGTAGAATCATCAAACGATTTCGCATTATTAGCAGCTCGCAACATTCCAAACGTTACAATCGTTGACGAAACAGATGTTACAGTATTAGACGTTGTAAACAACGACAAATTATTATTCACAAAAGCAGCTCTTTCTAAAGTAGAGGAGGGACTTCAATAATGGATGCACGTGACGTAATCAAACGCCCTATCATTACTGAAGCTTCAATGCTTGCTACTGACGAAAAGAAATACACTTTTGAAGTTGATGTACGTGCTAACAAAATTCAAGTACGTCAAGCCGTAGAAGAAATTTTTGGTGTTAAAGTTGAAAAAGTTAACATCTTAAATGTACGTGCTAAATTCAAACGTGTTGGCCGCTACGGTGGTTACACTAACAAACGTCGTAAAGCAATTGTGAAGCTTACAAAAGATTCAAAAGATATTCAATTATTCGCTGAAGAAGCTTAATCTTCAGAAAGAAAAAACTACTATAATAATAGGAGGAAATAGACGTGGCGATTAAAAAATATAATCCAACCTCAAACGGCCGTCGTAATATGACAGGTTATGACTTCAGCGAAATCACAAAGTCAACACCAGAAAAAACTTTGTTGGAATCATCAAAAAACAACGCTGGTCGTAACAGCCAAGGTAAAATCACTGTACGTCACCAAGGTGGCGGACACAAACGTGCTTACCGTGTGATCGACTTCAAACGTAACAAAGATAACGTTGAAGGTGTAGTTCACTCAATCGAGTACGATCCAAACCGTACAGCAAACATTGCATTAATTCACTATGTAGATGGTGTTAAAGCATATATCATTGCTCCAAAAGGTTTACAAGTAGGACAACGTATCGAATCAGGAGAAAATGCTGATATTAAAGTAGGTAATGCTTTACCATTAGCAAACATCCCAGTAGGTACTGTTATCCACAACATTGAAACAAAACCAGGTAAAGGCGGACAATTAGTTCGTTCAGCTGGTACAAGTGCACAAGTACTTGGTCAAGAAGGTAAATACACTTTAGTTCGTTTGAACTCAGGTGAAGTTCGTATGATTCTTTCAACTTGCCGTGCAACAATCGGTACTGTTGGTAACGAACAACACGAATTAATTAACTTCGGTAAAGCAGGACGTTCTCGTTGGAAACGTAAACGCCCAACAGTTCGTGGTTCTGTAATGAACCCTAACGATCACCCACACGGTGGTGGTGAAGGTCGCGCTCCTATCGGACGTCCAACGCCTGTATCTCCATGGGGTAAACCAGCTCTTGGATACAAAACTCGTAGCAAGAAAGCTCGTTCTAACAAGCTTATTGTTCGTGGTCGTAAAAAATAATTAACTAGATAACAAATCTGATTCTATTAAAATTCTGGAAGGAGGATTTCCGTAATGGGTCGTAGTTTGAAAAAAGGACCTTTCGTCGATGATCATTTGATGAAAAAGGTTGAAGCTGCTCAAGGTAGCGACAAAAAAGTTGTGATCAAAACTTGGTCACGTCGTTCAACAATTTTCCCAAACTTTGTTGGACAAACAATTGCTGTATATGACGGCAGAAAACATGTTCCAGTATATATTCAAGAAGACATGGTAGGTCACAAATTAGGTGAATTCGCACCAACAAGAACTTACCGTGGTCACGTGAATGACGATAAGAAATCTAAACGCAAATAACGAGGGGAGGACTTGAAAAATGTCAGAACAAATCACATCTGCAAAAGCAGTTGCTAAAACAGTTCGTATTGCACCTCGTAAAGCTCGTCTTGTTGTCGATCTAATTAGAGGTAAAAAAATCGGTGACGCAATTTCAATCTTGAAATTTACACCACGTTCTGCATCACCAATCGTAGAAAAAGTTTTAATGTCTGCAATTGCTAACGCTGAACACAATTTCGACTTAGATGTTGAAAACTTATATGTAAGTGAAGCTTACGTTAACGAAGGACCAACTATGAAACGTTTCCGTCCACGTGCTAAAGGTTCAGCTTCACAAATCTTAAAACGCACAAGCCACATCACTGTAGTGGTATCAGAGAAGAAGGAGGGATAATCAGTGGGTCAAAAAATTCATCCATTAGGAATGCGTGTCGGAATCATCCGTGACTGGGATTCTAAATGGTACGCAGAAAAAGATTTCGCAGAATTCTTACATGAAGATTTAAAAATCCGTGATTATATCCGTAAACAATTAAACGAAGCTAGCGTTTCAACAATTGAAATTGAACGTGCTGCTAATCGTGTTAATGTTTCAATCCACACAGCTAAACCAGGTATGGTAATTGGTAAAGGTGGATCTGAAGTAGATAAATTACGTACAAACTTAAACAAACTAACAGGTAAACGAGTTCACATTAACATTGTTGAAATCAAAAAACCTGATTTAGATGCTAAATTAGTTGCTGAAGGAATCGCTCGCGACTTAGAACGTCGTATTGCTTTCCGTCGTGCACAAAAACAAGCAATCCAACGTACAATGCGCGCTGGTGCTAAAGGAATCAAAACAATGGTATCAGGTCGTTTAAACGGTGCCGATATCGCTCGTTCTGAAAGCTATTCAGAAGGAACAGTTCCATTGCATACATTACGTGCGGACATTGATTACGCATGGGAAGAAGCAGATACAACATACGGTAAATTAGGTGTTAAAACTTGGATCTACCGCGATGAAGTATTACCAACAAGAAAGAACAAAAACTCTGAGAAAGGAGGGAAATAAACATGTTAGTACCTAAACGTGTAAAACACCGTCGTGAGTTCCGTGGAAAAATGCGCGGGGAAGCTAAAGGTGGTAAAGAAGTAGTATTCGGTACATACGGTTTACAAGCAACAGAATCTCACTGGATTACAAACCGTCAAATCGAAGCAGCACGTATCGCTATGACACGTTACATGAAACGTGGTGGGAAAGTATGGATTAAAATTTTCCCTCACAAATCATACACAGCTAAAGCTATCGGGGTTCGTATGGGTTCTGGTAAAGGGGCACCTGAAGGATGGGTTGCACCGGTTAAACGCGGTAAAGTGATGTTTGAAATCGCTGGCGTATCAGAAGAAGTAGCACGCGAAGCTTTACGTTTGGCATCACACAAATTGCCAGTTAAAACAAAATTTGTGAAACGCGAAGAAAATGGTGGTGAATCGAATGAAGGTTAATGAACTTAAGAAAGAACTTAAAGGGTTATCCACTGCTGAACTTGTTGACAAAGAAAATGAATTAAAACAAGAACTATTCAACTTACGATTCCAACTTGCTACTGGGCAATTAGAAGGTACAGCACGCATTCGTGAAGTACGTAAACAAATTGCGCGTATCAAGACTGCATTGCGTCAAGAAGAATTGCAAAAATAATCATCAGCAAAGGAGGCAATGAACATGACTGTAGAACGTAACCAACGTAAAGTATATCAAGGACGCGTTGTTTCAGATAAGATGGACAAAACGTTAGTAGTTGCAATCGAAACTTACAAACGTCACTCAACTTATGGTAAACGTGTTAAATATACGAAAAAATTTGTAGCTCATGATGAAAATAACTCAGCAAAAGTTGGGGACATTGTTAAGATTATGGAAACTCGTCCATTGTCAAAAACAAAACGTTTCCGCTTAGTTGAAATTGTTGAAGAAGCAGTAATTATTTAATTTCAAATTGTGTATACATTTGAAAGGAGGAACCAATAGTGATTCAAACAGAAACTCGACTAAAAGTGGCTGACAACTCAGGCGCTCGTGAAGTGTTAACAATTAGAGTTCTAGGCGGATCTGGCCGCAAAACAGCTAATATCGGTGACGTAATCGTTGCATCCGTTAAACAAGCAACACCAGGTGGAGTTGTTAAAAAAGGGGATGTCGTTAAAGCTGTAATCGTTCGTACTAAATCAGGTGCACGTCGTAAAGACGGTTCATACATTAAGTTCGACGAAAATGCATGTGTAATCATTCGTGATGACAAGAGCCCTCGTGGAACACGTATCTTTGGACCAGTTGCACGTGAATTACGTGACAACAACTACATGAAGATCGTTTCATTAGCTCCAGAAGTATTATAATTCTCATCAAAATCGAAGGAGGTGTAACACATGCACGTAAAAACTGGTGATATCGTAAAAGTAATCTCAGGTAAAGACAAAGGTAAAGAAGGAAAAATCTTAAAGAGCTTTCCTAAAAAAGACCGTGTAGTCGTTGAAGGTGTTAACATTGTTAAGAAACATCAAAAACCATCTCAAGCGAACCAAACAGGGGGAATCGTTGAAGTGGAAGCTCCAATTCATGTTTCAAACGTAATGTTCGTAGACCCAACTACAGGTAAAGCAACTCGTACAGGCTTTAAAGTAGAAAACGGTGAAAAGGTACGCGTACCTAAAGGTCGTAACAAAGCATAATTCAGTAATTTGAGGAAGGAGGACCATCCTGCATGAATCGCTTAAATGCAAAATACAAAAACGAAGTAGTACCTTCATTAGTTGAGAAATTTAACTACAAATCAATTATGGAAGTACCAAAAGTAGAAAAAATCGTTATTAATATGGGTGTTGGTGATGCAACATCTAACGCTAAAAACTTAGAAAAAGCAGTTGAAGAGTTAACATTAATCTCTGGTCAAAAACCAGTTGTAACAACTGCGAAGAAATCAATCGCTGGTTTCCGTTTACGTGAAGGTATGCCAATCGGAACTAAAGTTACTCTACGTGGTGAACGTATGTATGACTTCTTAGACAAGTTAGTAACAGTTTCATTACCTCGTGTACGTGACTTCCGTGGGATTTCTAAAAAATCTTTTGATGGACGCGGTAACTACACATTAGGTGTTAAAGAACAATTAATCTTCCCAGAAATTGACTACGATCGCGTAGACAAAGTTCGTGGTATGGATATTGTTATCGTAACAACAGCTAATACAGACGAAGAAGCAAAAGAATTATTAACTCAACTTGGAATGCCTTTCCAAAAATAAAAATAAAACTCACAGGAGGCGAGTAGTTTGGCTAAAAAATCAATGATCGCAAAGAACAAACGTCCAAAAAAATATTCAACTCAAGAATATACTCGTTGTGAACGTTGTGGTCGACCACATTCAGTTTATCGTAAATTCAAACTTTGCCGTATTTGTTTACGTGAGCTTGCCTATAAAGGGCAAATCCCAGGAATGAAGAAAGCAAGTTGGTAATCATTACTACTTGATAAAGGAGGTACTCATTAATGGTTATGACAGATCCAATCGCGGATTTCTTAACTCGTATTCGTAACGCGAACATGGTTCGTCACGAATCACTAGAAGTTCCGTCATCAAACATGAAAGTTGCTATTGCAAACATCTTAAAATCTGAAGGATTCATCAAAGACTTCTCAGTTGAAGAAGATGGTAAACAAGGCATCATGAAAGTGTTCTTGAAATATGGAAAAAATAACGAACGTGTAATTACAGGATTGAAACGTATTTCTAAACCTGGTTTACGTGTTTATGCTAAAACAGGTGAAGTTCCTAAAGTATTAAACGGTTTAGGAATCGCTATTGTATCAACATCTGAAGGTGTTATTACAGACAAAGAAGCAAGAGCTAAAAACGTAGGTGGAGAAATTCTAGCATACGTTTGGTAATCTAGAAAACAAGGAGGTGCAGCCAAGTGAGCCGTATCGGTAATAAACCAGTCGTTATTCCTGCTGGAGTAACAGTAGACGTTAAGGACCATACAGTAACAGTTAAAGGTCCTAAAGGTGAATTAAGTTATACATTTAACCAAAACATTTCTTTAGAACAACGCGAAGGTGAAGTAGTATTCACTCGTCCAGATGATTCAAAAGAAAACAAAACAATCCACGGAACAACTCGCGCAGTTTTCAACAACATGGTAGTTGGTGTTACTGAAGGATTCCAAAAAGAATTGGAATTAATCGGGGTTGGGTATCGTGCTCAATTACAAGGTAAAAAACTTGTATTAAACGTTGGATATTCTCATCCAGTGGAGTTCACTCCAGAAGAAGGAGTAGAAATCGAAGTTCCTTCTAATACAAAAGTAATCGTTAAGGGTTATGACAAACAAAAAGTTGGCGAATTAGCTGCTAACATTCGTGGCGTACGTCCTCCAGAACCTTATAAAGGTAAAGGAATTCGTTACGTTGATGAATTTGTACGTCGTAAAGAAGGTAAAACAGGTAAATAATTTTAGTGATTATTTACCTTTTGTTGCGCTTATCGCAGCATGATTAATTAATAAGAGGTGAAAATTGTGATTACAAAACCAGACAAAAATAAAGTGCGTCAAACTCGTCACGCACGTGTTCGTCGTAAAATCTCTGGTACTGCTGAGTGCCCACGCTTGAACGTTTTTCGTTCTAACAAAAACATCTACGCTCAATTAATTGATGACGTAGCGGGTGTGACGCTAGCAAGTGCCTCTACTTTAGATACTAATGTAGAAAACGGAACAAAAACTGAGGAAGCTTCTGCTGTAGGTAAATTAATTGCAGAACGCGGACTTGAAAAAAATATTAAAGAAGTAGTCTTTGACCGTGGTGGATACTTATACCATGGACGTGTAAAAGCTTTAGCTGAAGCTGCACGTGAAAATGGACTAGTATTCTAGGAAAAGGAGGATCCACATTTCATGGTTAATATTGATGCAAGAAACTTAGAATTAGAAGATCGTGTTGTTGCGATTAACCGCGTTACAAAAGTTGTAAAAGGTGGACGTCGTTTACGTTTTGCTGCTTTAGTAGTTGTCGGTGACCATAATGGACATGTTGGTTTCGGTACTGGTAAAGCTCAAGAAGTACCAGAAGCTATTCGTAAAGCTATTGAAGATGCTAAGAAAAACCTTATTGAAGTTCCAACTAGTGGTTCTACAATTCCTCACGAAGTTATCGGTCGCTTCTGCGGTGGTAACGTATTGTTAAAACCAGCTCAAGCCGGTTCAGGAATTGCAGCAGGTGGACCAGTTCGTGCCGTTGTTGAATTAGCAGGTATTTCAGACGTAACTTCAAAATCTTTAGGTTCAAACACACCAGTTAACATGGTTCGTGCTACAATCGAAGGATTAAAACAATTAAAACGTGTTGAAGATGTTGCTGCATTACGTGGCAAATCAGTTGAAGAACTTTTAGGATAAGGAGGACATTAAAATGGCAGAATTAAAGATTACTTTAAAGAAAAGCTTGATTGGACGTCCTCAAAACCAAATCGATACTTGTAAAGCATTAGGCTTAACAAAAATTCGTTCAACAGTTGTTAAACCAGCTAACGTAGCTATCAAAGGCATGGTTAACACAGTTTCACATTTAGTGGATGTTGAGGAAGTTTAATTTAAAACTTATAAGAGGAGGTGCCCAGAACATGAAACTTCATGAATTACAACCAGCTGAAGGTTCTCGTAAAGAACGTAACCGTGTTGGTAGAGGTCAAGGTTCAGGAAATGGTAAAACTGCTGGACGCGGAAGCAAAGGACAAAAAGCTCGTTCAGGCGGTGGCGTTAGATTAGGATTCGAAGGTGGACAAACTCCATTATTCCGTCGTATTCCAAAACGTGGTTTCCAAAATATTAATCGTAAAGAATATGCAGTTGTAAATCTTGGAACATTAAATCGTTTTGAAGATGGTCAAGAAGTAACTGCAGCTGTACTAGTTGAGGCTGGTATCGTTAAAAACGAAAAAGACGGTATCAAAGTGTTAGCTAATGGTAAACTTGAACGCAAGTTAACTGTAAAAGCAAATAAATTCTCGCAAGCAGCAAAAGAAGCTATTGAAGCTGCAGGTGGAACTGTAGAGGTGATCTAATGTTCACTCTACTAAAGAATGCTGTTCAAATGAAAGACATTAGAAAACGTCTGTTATTTACATTGTCGATTCTAATTATCTTTCGTATTGGATCACAAGTTACTGTTCCTGGTGTAAATGCTGGAGCGATTCAGACATTTGCAACTACAGGGATTTTCGGATTGTTAAATACATTTAGTGGTGGGGCTTTATCGAACTTCTCATTGTTCTCAATGGGAGTTTCGCCTTATATCACTGCATCCATTGTTGTCCAATTGTTACAAATGGATATTCTACCAACGTTTGTTGAGTGGTCTAAACAAGGGGAAGTTGGTCGTCGTAAATTAAATTCGGCAACACGTTATTTAACAATTTTAATTGGATTTTTCCAAGCTTATGCAATTTCTTTTGGATTTAATGTTTGGTCAAATTATGGGTTAATTAACAACCCAGGGATCAAAACATTCTTAATGATTGCACTTGTGTTAACAGCTGGTTCCATGTTCTTAACATGGTTGGGAGATATGATTACCGTTAAGGGGATTGGTAACGGGGTTTCCGTTCTAATCTTCGCAGGTATTGTAGCAAGAATGCCACATGATATTTATGAATTCTATGTAAATCAAATTCAAGGTCGTACAGACACTGACTTTTATCGTGCAGTAGGATTCACAGTTGCATTAATCGTAGCGATTGTTTTAGTCGTTATGTTAGTAGTATATATTGAACAAGCGCAACGTCGCTTACCAATCTCATACTCAAAACGTGCAACTGGTTCAAGTGAAACATCTTGGTTACCTTTAAAAATCAACTCTGCAGGGGTAATTCCGGTTATCTTTGCTAGTTCATTTATGACATTGCCATCAACTATTTTAAGTTTGTATGCAAAAGATCATAGTGAATCTGGCTGGTACCAACTTGCCACGAACATTTTTGATTTTTCAAAACCTGCTGGTGCAACATTATACACAGTGTTAATTGTTGTATTTACATTTTTCTATGCTTTCGTTCAAGTGAACCCAGAGAAAGTAGCAGAAAACTTACAAAAATCAAGCGGATATATTTTAAGTGTCCGTCCTGGTAAAGATACAGAACAATTTGTTTCAGGTACTTTACTACGATTAAGTACAGTTGGTGCTCTTTATCTTGGTGGTATTTCAATTCTTCCGATGGTAGCTTCAGCATTATGGAACTTACCAAGAGGATTGATGCTTGGTGGTACAAACCTTCTAATCGTTGTTGGGGTAGCGTTAGAGTTAAGCCGACAAATTGAAGGACGTACAATCAAACGTAAGTATAAAGGATTTATTGAGGAATAATGGGAGAAATTGACAAGATGCAGCAATGCGTTTTGTCAGTTCTTCAGTTATGATTCTAGGAGGCAACTATGAACATTATCTTAATGGGTCTACCTGGTGCAGGTAAAGGTACTCAAGCAGAAAAAATCGTTGCTACATACGGAATTCCACATATTTCAACAGGAGATATGTTCCGTGCTGCTATGCAACAAGAAACTGAATTAGGACTTAAAGCTAAATCATTCATGGATAAAGGCGAATTAGTACCTGATGAAGTTACAAACGGCATTGTAAAGGAACGTTTACAACAAGCCGATACAGAAAAAGGATTCTTATTGGACGGTTTCCCACGTACTCAAGCACAAGCGGAAGCACTTGATAAAATCTTAGCGGAATTAAACCGCTCAATCGATGCAGTGATTAACATCGAAGTGAACCCAGACATCTTAATGCAACGTCTAACAGGAAGAATTATTTGTCGTAACTGTGGTGCTACTTACCACATAACAAATAATCCACCTAAAGTAGAAGGTACATGTGATCGTTGTGGTTCTCATGATTTCTATCAACGTGAAGACGACAAACCTGAAACAGTGGAAAATCGAATTCAAATTAACATTGAACAATCAAAACCAATCTTAAACTACTATAATGCAAAAGGCTTATTACGTAATGTTGATGGAGAAAGCGGCATTGACAATCTCTTCAAAACAATTCAATCAATTATGGGCGAACCTCGCTAGGAACTGCCTGTTATCTTGCAATTATGGTAGCTAAAATGGTATACTTAGAAAGTTAGATAACGGTAGAAGTCCGTCAAATAATCCGTAAAAACTTTTTACAAGTAAGGAGGATGAGACATGGCAAAGGAAGACGTAATTGAAATTGAAGGTATTGTTAATGAAACATTACCGAATGCGATGTTCAAGGTCGAACTTGAAAACGGTCATGAGGTTTTAGCGCATGTATCTGGAAAAATCCGGATGCACTACATTAAAATTTTACCGGGCGATAAAGTAACGGTTGAATTATCACCGTACGACTTAACGCGCGGAAGAATCACGTATCGCTTTAAATAATGGACTCCGTTAATGAAATAGAGGAGGGAACTTAAATGAAAGTTAGAGCATCAGTAAAACCAATTTGCGAAAAATGTAAAGTAATTAAACGCAATGGTAAAGTTATGGTGATTTGTCAAAATCCCAAACATAAACAACGTCAAGGATAATATATAAGGAGGTACTCATTAGTATGGCTCGTATTGCAGGTGTGGATATTCCACGTGAAAAACGTGTTGTTATTTCTTTAACCTATATTTACGGTATCGGTATTACTACTTCAAAACAAATCTTAGCAGCTGCTAACGTTAGTGAAGATACTCGTGTTCGCGATTTATCGAACGATGAGTTAGACCGTATCCGTGCTGAAGTGGATAAACTAAAAATTGAAGGTGACTTACGTCGTGAAGTGAACTTAAACATCAAACGCTTGATGGAAATTGGTTCATACCGTGGAGTTCGCCACCGTCGTGGTTTACCAGTTCGTGGTCAAAATACAAAAAATAATGCTCGTACTCGTAAAGGCCCAGCTAAGGCCATTGCAGGTAAGAAAAAATAATTTAGAGAAGAAGGAGGTTAATTCTTCATGGCAAAGAAAGTTGTACGCAAACGCCGCGTGAAAAAGAATATTGAATCTGGTGTAGCACACATCCGTTCAACATTTAATAATACAATTGTTATGATTACAGACGTTCATGGTAATGCTGTTTCATGGTCTTCTGCAGGTGCTTTAGGATTTAAAGGTTCTAAAAAATCAACACCATTTGCTGCTCAAATGGCTGCTGAATCTGCTGCAAAAGGTTCAATGGAGCATGGAATGAAAACTGTAGAAGTTTCTGTTAAAGGTCCTGGTTCAGGTCGTGAAGCTGCTATTCGTTCATTACAAGCTACTGGATTAGAAGTGACAGCAATTCGTGACGTAACACCAATCCCTCATAATGGATGTCGTCCTCCAAAACGCCGTCGTGTGTAATGGATTGTTATTGTTGAATTTTGTCGGACAATCGCACATTGAACGTACGTTTTGAAAGGGGTAAAAAACATGATCGAAATTGAAAAACCAAAAATTGAAACGATCGAAATCAGCGAAGATGCAAAGTTTGGTAAATTCGTTGTTGAGCCACTTGAACGCGGTTATGGTACTACCTTAGGGAACTCATTACGCCGAATCTTATTATCGTCACTCCCTGGTACTGCAGTAACAGATATCCAAATGGATGGCGTTTTACATGAATTTTCAACAATAGATGGCGTGGTTGAAGACGTAGCTGCAATCATTTTAAACATTAAAAAAATTGCATTGAAGTCTTTCACTGAAGATGAAAATAAAGTATTAGAAATTGATGTTAAAGGTCCAGCGGTAGTAACTGCAGGCGATATCAAACATGATAGCGACATTCAAGTTCTAAGCCCTGATTTATATATCTGTACAGTAGCTGAAGGATATCACTTCCATGTTCGTATGAATGCTAAAAATGGTCGTGGATATGTTCGCTCTGACTACAATAAATCTGATAATATGCCAATTGGTGTAATCCCAATTGATTCTATTTATACTCCGATTAGTAAAGTGAACTACCAAGTCGAAAACACTCGTATTGGTCAAAAAAATATTTATGATAAACTAACTCTTGATGTATGGACAGATGGTTCAATCGCTCCTCAAGATGCTGTTAGTTTAGCGGCTCGTATCTTAACTGAGCACTTAAATATCTTTGTTAATTTAACAAATGAAGCACATCCTATGGAAATCATGGTCGAAAAAGAAGAAACTCAAAAAGAACGTCTTCTTGAAATGACTATTGAAGAACTAGATTTATCAGTTCGTTCATATAACTGCTTAAAACGTGCTGGAATTAACACAGTACATGAATTAACAAGCAAGTCTGAAGCGGAAATGATCAAAGTTCGTAACTTAGGTCGTAAATCGCTTGAAGAAGTGAAACAAAAATTAATCGATTTAAATTTAGACTTACGTCGTGAAGACTAATAGAAACTCTTAAGAAGGAGGAATATTAAAAATGGCTTATCGTAAATTAGGACGTACAAGTTCACAACGTAAAGCGTTATTACGTGACTTGACAACTGACTTAATTATTAACGAACGTATCGTTACAACTGAAGCTCGTGCTAAAGAAATCCGTTCTACTGTAGAAAAAATGATTACTTTAGGTAAACGTGGAGATTTACATGCTCGTCGTCAAGCAGCTGCATTTGTACGTAACGAAGTAGCAGATGTTCGTGAAGAAGGCGAATCAATCGTTGTTGAAACAGCGTTACAAAAATTATTTAATGATTTAGCATCACGTTACAGCGAACGTCAAGGTGGATACACTCGTATTCTTAAAACTGAACCTCGTCGTGGCGATGCTGCACCAATGGTTATCATTGAATTAGTTTAATAAACATTCAATCGAACACTTTTCGATGGTTGAAAAGAGCGTCATGATGGTAATAATCATCTTGCTTATAAGATGGAAAGTCTGGGGCTACTGAAAAGGTAGCCTTATTCTTTCTCAGATTATTTAGTCTAGCTCGTTGTTTTCCCGCCAAGTTTTTGGCGGGGGAGCACTTCATCATGAAAAAGTGTATTTTTTTATTTATACATATTTTTATACATAGTTATAAGGGAAGGGGTGTCCCCGTTGCAATCAACAATTATTGAGTTAAATAATATTCATTACCGTTATCACGAAGAAGATGCTAGAGAAGCTCTAGCTGGAGTTTCTTTAAAGGTTAACCGTGGGGAGTGGTTAGCGATTATCGGCCACAATGGTTCTGGGAAATCAACACTAGCAAAAGTCATGAATGGTCTTATCGAAGCAGGTAGCGGAGAAGTCTTCATTAATGGCGTTCTTTTAAATGATGAAACGGTATATGACGCTAGACGCGCAGTTGGAATGGTATTCCAAAATCCTGATAACCAATTTGTTGGGACAACGGTAGAAGACGATATTGCTTTCGGATTAGAAAATATCGGATTACCTCGAGAAGAAATGCTAGAACGTGTGACACGTGTTCTTGAGATGGTAAAAATGAGCGACTTCAGAACAAAGGAACCAGCTCGACTCTCAGGAGGACAAAAGCAACGTGTAGCGATTGCGGGTGTAACAGCCTTGGAACCTTCTGTCATTATTCTCGATGAAGCCACTTCTAT
The DNA here is from genome assembly GCF_041433575.1 of Granulicatella sp. 20925_1_28. Classification (NCBI taxonomy): domain Bacteria; kingdom Bacillati; phylum Bacillota; class Bacilli; order Lactobacillales; family Carnobacteriaceae; genus Granulicatella; species Granulicatella sp. 20925_1_28. Next base: position 10,073 of record NZ_JAPWBS010000011.1, on the reverse strand, counting down.
GCTAGATCCTAAAGGGCGCATGGAAGTTATCGGGACGATTCAAAAATTACACAAAGAGAAAAACATTACGGTCATTTCGATTACACATGATTTAGATGAAGCAGCACAAGCAGACCGTATTGTGTTAATGGAACAAGGTCAAATTCAACAAATCGGAACTCCTGAAGAAATCTTCAAATTAGGTACGAAGCTTGTTGAAAAGGGACTCGATGTGCCGTTTGCAGAGAAATTAATCGAAGTACTTCGCGAAAAGGGCTTAGAAGTTCCTGAAGCGTATCTTGATGAAGAAGGGTTGGTGGAATGGTTATGGACATCCGTTTTAACGAAGTAAATTTCGCATACCAAGCAAACACACCTTTTGAAACACGTGCGCTTTTCGATGTGAACTTTAATATTCCATCAGGAAAGTACACGGCTATCATCGGACATACAGGCTCTGGAAAATCGACTATTTTACAACATTTAAACGCGTTACTGAAACCAACATCGGGTACGGTAACACTTGGAGAGCGTGTAGTAGACTCTGAAACGAGCAATAAAGACTTGAAGCCACTGCGCCAAAAAGTCGGTATCGTATTCCAGTTTCCGGAATCACAACTCTTCGAAGAAACGGTTGAAAAAGATATTGCTTTTGGGCCAAAAAACTTCGGAGCAAGTGAGGAAGAAGCAAACCAGCTAGCGAAAGAAACGCTAAAGATTGTGGGACTTCCTGAAGAGGTCTTACATAAGTCACCATTCGATTTATCTGGAGGCCAAATGCGACGTGTAGCGATTGCTGGCGTGTTAGCGATGCAACCAGAAGTATTAGTCTTAGACGAACCGACAGCAGGATTAGATCCTAAAGGACGCTTTGAGATGATGGAGATGTTTGCGCAACTCCAACGTGAAAAAGGCATTACAATCGTCCTTGTAACACACCAAATGAATGATGTTAGCGATTATGCGGATTACGTGATTGTGTGTGAAAAAGGTACTGTTGTAAAAACAGGGACTCCTGAAGAAGTGTTTGCGGATGCTGCTTGGTTACAAGAAAAACAACTAGGTTTGCCTTCGACTGTTCAGTTTGTCGAAAAATTGAAAGCGAAAGGATTCCAAACAGACGCTCGTCCAATGAACTTGGAAGCTTTAGCAGACTTACTTGTATCACATTCGAAAAACGGGGGTGACACAAGTGCTCGATAAACTTATTTTAGGTCGCTACTTACAAGGCGATTCGTGGATTCATAAACTCGATCCAAGAACAAAATTAATTGGAACATTTGCATTCGTGTTAGTCATTTTCTTAGCGAATAACTGGGTGACCTATGGCTTATTAATTGCTTATACGCTGATTGCATTACTCTTATCCAAGATTCCATTAGGGTTCTTCTGGAAAGGGATTAAACCGTTAATTTGGGTGATTCTATTTACAGTAGCACTCCAAATCTTGTTTACAAGCGGTGGAGACGTCTACTTCCAATGGGGATTCATTCAAGTAACATCTGAGGGGATTATTAATGCGGTATTCATCTTCTTACGATTCGTATTAATCATCTCGTTCTCAACGCTATTAACACTAACAACCGCACCATTACAATTAACGGATGCGATTGAAGCGGTGATGAAGCCATTAGCTGTTGTGAAATTCCCAGTGCATGAAGTGGCATTAATGTTATCCATTGCACTTCGTTTTGTACCAACATTAATGGACGAAGCACAAAAGATTATGAACGCGCAACGAGCTCGTGGGGTTGATTTTGGAGAAGGAAATCTCTTCGAACAAATGAAGGCGATTATCCCAATCTTAATTCCGCTGTTTGTTAGTTCATTAAACCGTGCCGAAGACTTGGCAACAGCCATGGAAGCACGTGGATACCAAGGCGGAGACGGACGTAGTAAGTACCGTGTTCTAAACTATGAAATGCGTGATGCCATTGCGGGATTATCTCTTGTGGCCGTAACGATTTTATTATTTGTATTAAAAGCATAAAAAAATAAGGAGCTTGACTTGTCAAGCTCTTTTTTGAAAGAAGGGAAAAGGATGCAGCGATATAAACTCGTCATTCAATATGATGGTACGCCCTATGTTGGATTTCAAGTGCAAGAGAATGGGAATAGCATTCAAGCAGAACTGAATAAAGCCTTGAAGAAGATGACAAAGGGCCAATACATTCCTGTTAGTGGATCGGGTCGTACAGACTCTGGAGTGCATGCCAACGCTCAAGTCGTTCATATCGACTATCTAAAAGCCATCGAAGCAGCGTCTCTCGTTCGAGCGATGAATAGTTTATTACCTACTTCGATTCGGATTGTCTCGGCCCAGGCAGTGTCGGATGACTTCCACGCGCGCTATAGTGTGACTGGAAAACGATACATCTATAAAGTAACAACTGCTGCTATACAGAGTCCTTTCCATCGTCAATATGAACTGCATCACCCATTCAAGACGGATGTCGAACGCATCAATAAGGCGTTTGAAGCGGTGATTGGAGAGTATGATTTCACGAGTTTTTGCTCGACCAAAAGCGATAAAGATTCTAAGGTTCGCGTTGTCACGAAAGCAGAAGTCGCTCGTCACGGCGATGAATTGATTTTCACGTTCGAAGGGAAAGGATTCCTTTACAATATGGTTCGAATTCTCGTTGGAACGGCGCTTCAAATTGGAGACGGCTTACGGGAAGTGGAAGAGATGAAGCAAATTCTAGAAGCCATGGATCGAAATGCGGCAGGACCAACAGCACCTGCTCATGGACTGTACTTAGATGAAGTGTTTTATAAGAATTTCGACTAGAAATATGATAGGATGAAAGTAGTTATATTAAAAGGAGTGTCAATATGGTATTAAAAGATTTCGACAAAAACTTAGAAAAATATGCTAAATTATTAATCTCTACAGGGATTAACGTGCAACCAGGTCACACAGTGAATATTGTGATTGACGTAGACCAAGCACCTTTAGCTCGTTTATTAGTAAAAGAAGCTTATGCACACGGAGCAAGCGAAGTAATCGTATCCTGGGCTGACGATTTTGTAGGCCGTGAACGCTTATTACACGCTGCTGAAGACCGTATCACAAACGTTCCAGAATACCGTGTAGCAGAAATGAACTACTTATTAGAGAAGAAAGCAAGCCGCTTAAACGTTCGCTCAGCAGATCCAGATGCATTCGCTGGCGTATCAGCAGAACGCCTTCAAAAATCAACAAAAGCATTAAGCCTTGCATTAAAACCATTACGTACAGCGACACAAGCCAACAAAGTGAGCTGGACTGTAGCTGCAGCAGCTGGTAAAGAATGGGCGAAGAAAGTTTTCCCTAATGCAGCAACTGATGAAGAAGCAGTAGATTTATTATGGGATCAAATCTTCAAAACTTGCCGTGTTTACGCTGATGATCCAGTGGCAGCATGGAAAGAACATGAAGAAAAATTAGATGCAAAAGCAGCTATCTTAAACAAAGAACAATTCGTGAAATTACACTACACTGCACCAGGGACAGACTTAACTCTTGGAATGCCTAAAAACCATGTTTGGGAGAGTGCTGGAAGCATCAATGCTCAAGGAGAACACTTCATCGCAAACATGCCAACAGAAGAAGTCTTCTCAGCTCCTGACTTCCGCGTCGCTGACGGATATGTATCAAGTACAAAACCATTAAGCTACAACGGTAACATTATCGAAGGAATCAAAGTTACTTTCAAAGACGGTCAAATCACAGAAGTATCTGCTGAAAAAGGCGACCAAGTAATGAAAGACTTAGTATTCGAAAACAATGGTGCTCGTGGATTAGGTGAAGTTGCGTTAGTAAGTGACCCATCACCAATCTCACAATCAGGCATTACATTCTTCAACACATTATTCGATGAAAATGCATCAAACCACTTAGCAATCGGTTCTGCTTACGCAACAAGCGTTAAAGGTGGAGAAAACTTCGAAACTGAAGAAGAATTAAGAGAAGCTGGATTAAACCGTTCTGATGTTCACGTGGACTTCATGATCGGTGGACCAGAAATGAACGTGGATGGTATCCGTGAAGACGGTACTGTTGTTCCAATCTTCCGTAACGGAGACTGGGCTATCTAATTTAATAGATTAAAAAGTAAAAGGAACGAACTTTGAGAGAAGTTCGTTCCTTTTTTTTGTTGTTATAAGAAAAATTAATACGTCTATAAGAAAATTCAATTGGTAAAAACTTCACAAGGAGGGTACAATAAAAACAGAAGAATCCTTATAAAGTTCGTAATAATTCAATGAGTTCTAAGATGTTTTGCGAATATGTTTCATTTGGACGATAGGCAACTCCGATTGGGAAGAATCCATTTTTATCGATGAGGGGAATCCATACGAGTTCGTCATCTGAATAAAATTCTTTATATTCCAGCGCCATGATGCAAACGGAGTTAAAGGTTGCAAGACTGGCAAGGAGTACTTCCCAGTTATCGTCCACATAAACAATATTCGGTTCAAAGCCAAAATGTCTTGAGCGTTGATGTAATAACTTACCAAGCATAAAGTGTTTAGACAACGTGCTGAAACGTTCACCCTTTAAGTCTTCGAAGGTGACGGAGTCTCTGGTAGCCAATGGATGCCCTTTAGGAACGACAAGGCTTGCGTGATAACCTACGAAGTTTTGCTGGAATGGTTCAATCACAATGTCGGACTCAATCTTTGGAAAAGAGAGAACACCGAGGTCGATTTCTTCGTTTACAAGAGCGTTTTGAAGCTCACGCGAACCGCCTTGTACCATCGTTAAGTGAATCGAAGGATGAGACATCATAAAACGCGAGAACTCAGGCATTAATTTGATCGCAAAAAGTGTCGGTAGCCCAATTCGAATCGTTTCTTTTTGAGGCTGATTAAGCTCATGAATTTGAGCCACGGTCCCTTCCATGAGAGAAATGATTTTCTTACCATTATCGTATAAGAGCTGTCCAGCTTCAGTCAGTCGAATACTATTGTTAGTTTGCTGAATAAAAAGCGGAGTATGTAATTCGGATTCTAATTTTTTAATGGTTTGAGAAAGGGTCGGTTGCGTAATGAATAAGCTACGAGCGGCATTGGAATATCCGCCATGGTCAACGATACTAATAAAGTAGTGTAGGTGTTTAATATCCATTTGACATCTCCTGATTTTTTAAGTGAAATACTACACAATTATTGTAACAAAGAATAAAGACGGAAACAATAAGGTTTTTTAAATATAAAGGAGGAATTACGATGAAAATTACAATCGCAGGTGCTGGCGCCATGGGAAGTCGCTTTGGGTTAATGCTCCATCAAGCAGGGCATGAAGTGCTTCTAGTTGATGGATGGAAAGATCATGTGGACGCCATCCAAAAAGAGGGACTCAAGGCAAACTATAATGGGGAAGAAGTCGTTGTGAAGTTGCCAGCTGTGCTTCAAAGTGAAGTCACAGAAGATATGACGAGTGACCTCATTATCTTATTTACAAAAGCGATGCAACTAGAAAGCATGCTAACCGACTTGAAACCAGTCATTCATGATGAAACAAGAGTGCTGTGCTTACTCAATGGTATTGGACACGAAGAAGTGATTGAACAGTTTGTTCCAAAAGAAGATATCTTTATTGGAAATACGATGTGGACTGCTGGAATGGAAGGTCCTGGCCGCGTGAAACTCTTTGGTAGTGGAACAGTCGCCTTGAAGAACTTGGTGGATACACCAAAAGCACAAGCCAATGCCGAAGAAATCGTGAATGTTTTGAATAGTGGAGGATTGAATGCAAGCTATTCTGAAAATATTCTATTTGCCATTTATAAGAAAGCATGTGTGAATGGAACGATGAACGGACTTTGTACTATCTTGATGAGTAATATGTATGAATTTGGCTCTACAACGCCTGCTCATATGATAGTTGAAAATATTGTGAAAGAATTTTCAGAAGTTGCAAAAAATGAAAATATTCTGTTAAATGTTTCAGAAATTGTAGATTTTATTGAAAATAATTGTTATAATCGTGAAACAATTGGGCTTCATCACCCATCGATGTATCAAGATTTAAATGAAAACAATCGTTTAACAGAAATCGATTATATCAATGGAGCGGTAGTGCGTAAAGGACAAAAATATGGCGTTCCAACACCATATTGTGAGTTTTTAACAGCATTGGTTCATTGTAAAGAACAAATTCTTGGAGCAAAATAGCTCACAGTAAGAGGGGGAAAACACTATGGAAGCACAAGCACAACCAAAAATGACGGCTTCAGTTTTTATCAATAAAATCTTAGCAGGGACAGCTCTCGGGGTTATCGTCGGACTGATTCCAAATGCCGTTCTTTCAGCAATTTTAAAATATTTTAGTCAATATCCTATCGCAGTAACAATTACACAAATCGCGGTTATTTTCCAATTAGCAACACCACTCATTATTGGGGGCTTAATCGGATTACAATTCGGCTTCAAGCCAATGCAAATGATGGTCGTTGCAGGGGCCTGCTTCGTAGCTAGTGGGGTTGTTACGTATAATGCAGAACTTCAAAAATATGTTGGTGCTGGAACAGGGGACTTAATTAATACAATGGTCACTGCTGGTATCGCTGTTGGAATGTTAATGCTAATCAAAGATAAATTTGGTTCAACAGCCGTTGTAGCAATGCCAATCGTTGTCGGTGTGGGTTCTGCCTTTATCGGGTTGCTATTATTACCACACGTTAAAATGATTACTACTGCTATTGGTACAGTTATCAACGAGTTCACAACATTACAACCAATCTTGATGTCAATTTTAATCTGTTGCTCATTTGCAACATTAATTATCTCTCCAATTTCTACAGTAGCAATTGGGTTAGCGATTCAATTAAACGGCGTGTCTGCCGGGGCGGCTGCTATGGGGGTTGCCGCAACAGCCGTAGCATTAGTAGTACACTCATGGAAGGTCAATAACTCAGGGGTAACATTAGCCATCGCTCTAGGGGCAATGAAATTAATGATGCCTAACTTATTCAAATATCCAGTAATCTTGATTCCATGTTTATCAACAGCGATTCTTTCAGCGATTCCAGTAGCGCTATTCTCAGTAAGTGGTACTCCACAATCTGCAGGGTTCGGTATCGTAGGATTGGTAGGACCGTTAGCTTCTATCGATGCTGGATTGAATGTTGCCTTAGCAGCTATTGTATGGTTCGTTGTTCCAATTGCAGCAGCGATTGCAAGCAAAATTTTATTTGAAAATGTATTAAAATTATACGATTCTTCAGTAGTATTCAAATTCCAAGAGTAATCAATGTAATTCCTATCGACTCCTTCATGCATTTGCATGGAGGAGTTTATTTTTATTTTCGCTAGAAGATGGTACAATAAGCGTAATAGAAGGGAGTGGTCGGATGAGAATTCAACAATTAATTTATTTTGAGAAGATCGTTGAAAAAGGCTCCATGAATGAAGCCGCAAAAGACTTATATGTCAGCCAACCAAGTTTATCAAAGGCCATTCGTGAGTTGGAATTAGAAATGGATATTACCCTCTTTCAACGGGGGAATACCGGAATTACATTGACGGGAGAAGGGCGTGAGTTTCTTGTCTATGCTCGCCAAGTGTTAGACCAAGTCAATTTGATGGAAGAGAAATATAAACGACAAACAAAACGGAAACGGACATTCTCCGTATCCGCACAACACTATGCGTTTGTGGTGCATGCCTTCGTTGATTTTATTCAAAAGGAAGCAGGAGACGAATATCAATTCACGCTTCGTGAAACAGAAACACAAAACATTTTAGAAGACATCACGAACTATAAGAGTGAGATTGGTGTCTTGTATTTGAATGATTTCAACCGCAAAGTCATGGAAAAATTATTCAAAGAAAAGAACTTAGTATTCACGCCACTCTTTACAGCGAAACCACACGTGTTCTTAAGTACACAAAATCCACTTGCAGAAAAAGAGAGCATTACTCTAGAAGAACTAGAAGATTACCCTTATTTGTCATATGAGCAAGGGGAAGAAAACTCATTCTACTTCTCAGAGGAAATCCTCAGCACGATGGAACATAAGAAGAGCATTAAGGTAAGTGACCGTGCGACCATCTTTAACCTAATGATTGGTCTAAATGGATACACCATCAGTTCAGGGATTATTAGTAGTAAGCTAAATGATGATAAGATTGTTGCGGTGCCGCTGGACGTAGAAGATACAATGGAACTCGGAATCCTGCAACACGATCAACGCAAATTATCCAAAGAAGCAGGGCGATTCTTGCATATGCTGAAAACACATATTCAGGAATACGGCTTCGAAGTTCAAAATCTTGATTTTTAGTTCACAAAGAAGTTGAAACTATTCGGAAAATCAGGGATAATAAAAGAACGTAAGAAATGATTACTCAGTAGAAGGAGACGAATGCAAATGAGTTGGAAAGAAACAGCAAAATTATGGGAATCTTTTGAGGCACTTGAAGAAGGATTAAAAGTGCAATTACAATCAATGGATGACACACAAAAAGAGGAAGCCTTCTATACACCATTAGAGTTTGGTACTGCGGGAATGCGTGGAATTGTGGGACCTGGGATTAATCGAATGAACACTTACACAGTGCGTCAGGCAACAGAAGGATTATCACGCTTAATTGAAAGTTACGGGGAAGAAGCGAAAAAACGTGGGGTAGCGATTGCTTACGACTCACGTCATTTTTCACCAGAATTCGCAATGGAGTCTGCACGTACTTTAGCGACTCATGGGATTAAGTCATATGTATTTGAAAGCTTACGTCCAACGCCAGAATTATCATTTGCAGTACGTCACTTGCATACATTTGCCGGAATTATGATTACAGCTAGTCATAACCCAGCAGCTTACAACGGATATAAAGTATATGGTGAAGACGGCGGTCAAATGCCTCCAAAAGATGCGGATGCTTTAACAGCATATGTGCGCCAAGTAGCTAATCCGCTTGAACTTAAAGTGTTAGATGATGAAGCATTAGAAGCATCAGGACTTGTAACGATTATCGGAAAAGACGTTGATGATGCGTACTTGAAAGAAATTAAAACAGTCTCTGTAAATCCCAAACTTCTTAGCGATGTGGAAGGATTATCAGTGGTGTATACACCATTACATGGTACTGGTTTAATGCTTGTTGAAAAAGCATTAGAACAAGCAAACTTCAAAGGCTTGCACGTTGTTGAAGAACAAGCAGTGCCAGATGGAGACTTCTCAACAGTTAAATCTCCAAACCCTGAAGAAGCAGGCGCATTTGAGTATGCGGTAGAATTAGGGAAAAAAGTGGGTGCTGATGTATTATTAGCGACTGACCCGGATGCAGACCGTATGGGTGCAGCCGTACGCTTGCCAGATGGAAGCTACCAAGTGATTACAGGAAACCAAATCGCGGCAATTTTAGTTGATTACTTATTATACGCTCACCAACAAGCAGGAACTCTTCCAAGTAATGCGCTTGTCGTGAAATCAATCGTAAGTAGCGAACTTCCAACAGCAGTTGCTAAGAGTTATGGCGCTGAAATGATGAATGTATTAACAGGATTCAAATTCATCGCAGAACAAATCCAACATGACGAAGAAACTGGAGATCATACTTTCATGTTCGGTTTCGAAGAAAGCTACGGATACCTAGTGAAATCATTCGTACGTGATAAAGATGCCGTTCAAGCAGTGTTATTACTTACAGAAGTAGCAGCACACTTCAAGAACGAAGGCAAGACTTTATACGACGGACTTCAAGCATTATATGCAAAACACGGTTACTTCTTAGAAAAAACAATTTCTGTAACAGTAGCTGGTTTAGAAGGTCCACAAAAAATCAAAGCCTTATTAGACGGCTTACGCGCTTCAGTTCCAACAAGCTTTGGAGGCTTGAAAGTAGCTCTAGCACAAGACTTCGCAGTAAATGAACAAAAAGATGCGAACGGAGTCGTTTCTGAAATCGGACTTCCAACTTCTAACGTATTGAAATACATCTTAGAAGACGGATCTTGGATTGCGGTTCGCCCAAGTGGTACAGAACCAAAAATCAAGTTCTACATCGGTGCTAAAGCGGATAGCGAAGAAGCGGCAAAAGAAAAAGTTGCAGCCTTACAAGCCGACTTAGAAAAATTACAATAATCAATGAAGCGAGCACTCTCA
>NZ_JAPWBS010000010.1:0-51268 GCF_041433575.1 Granulicatella sp. 20925_1_28 | reverse complement strand
TAGATAGGCTAGAAGTGGAAGTGCCGCGAGGCATGGAGCGGACTAGTACTAATCGGTCGAGGACTTAACCACGAGTTGTATAGCTGGTAGATTGATGGAGTTGGATATAGATTCAGTTTTGAAAGAACGAAAGTTTTTTCAGAAGATAAAGTGTGGTGACGATGGCAAGAAGGATACACCTGTTCCCATCTCGAACACAGAAGTTAAGCTTCTTAGCGCCGATAGTAGTTGGGGGTTTCTCCCTGCGAGGGTAGGACGTTGCCACGCTTTAATATTTTTCCGCCATAGCTCAGTTGGTAGTAGCGCATGACTGTTAATCATGATGTCGTAGGTTCGAGTCCTACTGGCGGAGTTCTTTTTTTTTACCCAAAAAACGCTGCTTTAGCTCAGTCGGTAGAGCGTCACCTTGGTAAGGTGGAGGTCGCCGGTTCAATCCCGGCAAGTAGCTTTAAATGAATTTTATAATAATTGAGCAAACTAGAAATATTTCCGATATTTCTAGTTTTTTTATTTTTCATTTTTAAAAGAAAAAAATCATTAAAAACACATGATTTAGGGGCTTTTGAATTGCAGTTAGAGCAATAGTAGTTTAGAATAACTATTAGTTGATTTATGTTCAAATTTCTTTCAAAACGTAATCGCTTTTTCGAAAAAACCGTGTTGATTTTAGGATAAAAAATGATTGAGTTTGAAAGAATAGAATTTAAATCAAGAAACTAGGAGGATTTTTATGAAAAAGAAATTATTCTTATTACTATCCGCTCTATTTGCTTTAACAGTATTCTTTGCTCCAAAACAAGCAAGTGCGGCAGAAGTAACAAAAAATGGAACAGCGATTGAAGTGAAGAATCCAACTGTTCAAATTTCGGGAGATGCAGCCGATTTATATGCTCGTTGGGGAATTACATTTAAAGTAGATATTCCTGATAATATCGATATCAACATGAATGACACAATGACATTCAAAGTGAATTCACCTGTAAAAATTCAATCTTCTTACAGCTTCCCAATTTATAATAAAGCGGGAGAAACAGTAGCATATGCTGAAGTGTCACCAGAAAGCGGTGCAGTTACAGTAACGTTTGGTCCATACTTTAAAGACCACAAATTAAACAAAAACATCGAATTAAAAGTTGATGTTAAGTGGGAACCAGACAATCGTTTAGCAGATACTACTCAAGAACTTGATTTTAACGGTACTGTCGTATCACAAAAAATCGATCCACTTGAAGGACCTACTCCAGGAGAAATGGTTACTAAATGGGGTCTTCAACCAACAGAGAACGCTGAACAAGTTCACTGGTGGGCACGTTTAAACGCCGCTAGAAAAACATTAAGTAATGTTGAAATTAAAGATGTTTGGGATTCAAACCAAACATACGTACCTGGTTCATTACGTGTTGAATTAGTGGATTCAGAAAATCCATGGGTTTCATCTGGATTCCTTTCTGAAAGTGACTACGAAGTTACTGATACTGGTATTAAAGTAAAAATCGATACAACAGATAAAATTATTTATATTGACTATATCGTAAACTTAGTGGATCCTACAAAGAACCCACAAAACAAAATCTCAATTACTGCTGAAGGTTTAGATAGTGAACAATCAACAGATGTAATTTACACATTATTATCTGGTTCTGGTACAGCTGATGGTGAAATGCCTGAAACTACTACTACGACAACAACTACTACAACTGAAAGTACTACAGAGAGCACAACTACAACAGAAAGTACTACAGAAAGTACAACAACGACTGAAAGTACTACAGAAAGCACAACAACGACTGAAAGTACTACAGAAAGCACAACAACGACTGAAAGTACTACAGAAAGCACAACAACAACAGAAAGTACTACAGAAAGTACAACGACAACTGAAAGTACTACAGAAAGTACAACGACAACTGAAAGTACTACAGAAAGTACAACAACGACTGCAAGTACTACAGAAAGTACAACGACAACTGCAAGTACTACAGAAAGTACAACAACAACTGCAAGTACTACAGAGAGCACAACGACAACTGCAGCAACTACAGCTGTAACAACAGAAGGAACTACAACTGAAGGTTCAACAACAGAAACTCCAGCAGTTCCAACGACAGAAGAACCAAAACGTCCTGAATTACCAAATACAGGTACAGCAAAAGGTTTCACTGTTATCATTGGTGGCGTACTTGTGGTTGTAGCGGCAGCGTTATTATTCACTCGTAAAAAAGAAAACCAATAATCTTAAATGACGAAGAAGTCTTACGAAAGTAAGGCTTCTTTTTTTGCAAATTTTTTCATGAGTCAAATCCACTTTCATATTGATGCGAAAGTTTGCTATAATAGACAGTAACAGAGCAATTGAGGTGTAGAAAATGAAAAAAACATATTTTATTATTGGTGATATTCACGGCGAAGCAGACATGATGGAAGAAATGCTTCAAAACTGGGACGAAGAAACTCAGCAACTGGTCTTCATGGGAGACTTGATTGACCGTGGTCCCGACAATAAACGTAGTGTCCTTACAGGGATGAAATATGCGAAAGAGAAAAACGCATGGTATTTGATGGGAAATCATGAAGTGATGTTCCTGGCATTTATCGACGATCCCGAAGGTCGTTTTCCACACTACTTCAGAAACAATGGGGATACAACGATTAACGACTTACTCGGACGTCCACAAGGCACTCCAGTCAATCCGGTGGAAGATGCCGAAGCGATTAAAGCACAATATCCAGAACTAATCGCGTTTCTAAGAGAACGTCCTCTCTTTATCGATGAAGGCGATTTGCTCTTAGCGCATGCTGGGGTAGATTTACGCTTGGACGACTGGCACGACACTGAGCCAAAAGACTTCTACTGGATTCGCGAACCGTTCCATAAAGGGGTTAACAACACTGGCAAAACGATTATCTTCGGACACACACCTTTACGTGGCTTAAACGAAGATGGCGACTTTATGAAATTATGGCAACACGATGGCAAAATCGGTATCGATGGCGGAGCTGTTTTTGGCGGCGCGCTTCACGGTATCGTATGGCATGATGGCAAAATCGAAAAAATCTATAGCATTAAAAATACAAAACCAGTCCGTTTCACGGATGACTAGAGGTGTTCTATGAAGAAAAATGCGGTTCTATTATGGGTTGTTTACTTTTTAAACTTGATGGTGTTCCCGGTGTTCTTTATTCGTTATACGTCTTCGGGACCAAGTGTGGATACAAACGCCTACCTAATTCTTCAATTGGTTTCAACAGCGATTGGGGTCGCATTGTTCCGCGAGAAGCTTGTGGAAGGGTTCAAAAACTTCATCAAGCGTCCGTTTATTCGAGATTTGGCAATTGGATACGCACTTCGTATCGGATTAGCAATTGCGGTCGCTCAGTTTATTGGAGATGTGACGTCGGACAACCAAGAACAAATTGAGAAGATGATGAGCGCAAATGACGCCGTCTTGATGTTTGTTCTACTATGCGTTGTGGCGCCAATCCTAGAAGAATTGGTGTTTCGTGAAGCGATTATCGGGTCATTTAAGAAATCGCTCAACGTTCACGTATTAACGTTTATTTCAGCGTTTCTATTCGTGCTACTTCACGCACTTTCAAAAGATGCTGCAGGTTTGATTGATTGGACAGCGGCATTGATGTACGTCCCATTAACGATTCCGATTGTTGGGATGTATCGTTATTATAACGACAATGTTTTTGCATCTATCTCGATGCATTTTCTCAATAATTTTATCGCGTTTTTATTTTTATTAAATCAGTAATGACAAAGGGGTGAAATCATGAAAATCGATCAATGGGTACGATTCATTATTCGGTATGGTTTCATCCTTTTTGCGCTTTTTGAATGGTCGCAACTACCGAATATGAACGCAGGAGACATCGCCTTCTTCTTTGGATTTATCGCGCTTGTGCAAGTTGGCTATTATTCATTGAAATATCAGTGGTATATCCTGATTGAAGGCATCGCGGTCGTCCTCCTCTGTTTGTATTTCCATACTATTTTTACAGGACTGATTCTACTTCTCTGCTTCGAGGTGAGTCTGCGATTCTCCTTTAGAAATGCATTGATTCTACAGTTCATATTAGGGGCGGTCGTTATCGTTCCAGCCGTTCAACAAGGGAACAGCATTCAAGTCGTGATGACTTTGTTCTTCCTTTTATTCTTCTCTTATGGAAATCATATTTTGGAAGAGCGAAGAGCGCTGCAAGAAGAGTTGGAAAAAGCCGAGCAAAAACTCAGCGAGCAACGGTATGACTTGCAACAAGCCCAATATAAAATGGGGACGATGAAGGAAATTTTCACGTTGCAAGAGCGAAACCGAATTTCTCGTGAGATTCACGATTCTGTGGGACACAGTCTGTCCACGATTATTATTCAGCTAGGGGCGATTTCGCAACTGGCGAAGCAACAAAATTCACCGATTCAAGAAATGAGCGAAGGGCTTCGTGATTTTGCGGTCGAAGGATTGCAAGAAGTGCGTAAGATTGTTCATGACTTGAAGCCGGAACAAATGGATAAGAAGCAGCTGGATATTGCGCTGGAAGAATTTTTCCATGAGGTGCAAGTCAACAGCGGTATCGATATTCAATTTAGAAAAAATGAGCCAACCTTCACGCTCACAAGTGAGGCAGAGCTCAGCATCTTCCGTGGGGTCCAAGAGGCGATTACAAACGCGATGCGACACGGACAAGCGACACGCATTACCGTGCTACTGATGTATAATCCATCGCAATTAGTCGTAACGATTAAGGATAACGGAACGGGAGCGGTCGATTTAGCTCCAAAAGGCGGACTCAAATCCCTCCAAGAACGACTTCGTGCAGAAGGTGGGTCGGTGACACTTGAGGCGTCAAATCCAGGTGTGACCGTGCAAATGATCCTACCGAATACAGAAAAACAATAGAAACGAGGAGAACCATGACAAACCCAATCAAACTTATTATTGCCGACGATGAAATGCTCATCCGTACGGGTTTAAAAATCATGCTTGAGGCGAGCGGTAATGTCGAAGTCCTCGCTTTAGCAGAGAGTGGACGTGCGGCCTTTGAAGCCTGCAAGGAGCACCAACCAGATGTGGTCTTGATGGATATTCGCATGCCTGAGAGTAACGGAATCGAAGGAACGAAGCTGATTAAAGAGACATTTCCGGAGGTGAAGGTGCTGATTGTGACGACCTTCCAAGATACCGAATATATCGTCGAAGCCGTGCAAAATGGTGCTTCGGGGTATTTATTAAAAGACAGTAGTCCAGAGGCGATTCTTGATGGGATTAAAGTCGCTCTGTCTGGGAAAGTCGTGATGGATACGGTGATTTCAGAGGCTCTACTGACGAATACGACTGTTGAGAAGCCTGCAACCTTTGATGCGGAGAAATGGGGACTGACACCGCGTGAAGTGGAACTCATCCAACAAGTGGCGCAAGGCTTAAGCAATAAAGAAATCGCGCAAACCCTCTTCCTTTCAGAAGGAACCGTAAAAAATAATATTAGTACGATTTTATCGAAATTAGAATTGCGTGACCGTACACAACTTGTGATTTTTGCGTACGAAAACAAACTCAAACAATAATTAAGACTGCTCCGATTCTTTCAGACAAACCACTATGGAGTATAGAATCTGAAAGAGTCGGGGCATTTTTTATAAAAACATGACTTTCGTCACGGTATGTGATGACGTTTTGGACTATAGACTCCGATGGGTGTTTGCTATGATAAGGGTACAAACAAGTAGGAGGGTAAACAAATGAACGAATCCAAGAAGACCCCTAAAGATTTAAAAGAGGAAGCAATTGTCGCGATTGTTCTTTGTTTATTAACAGCCATTCTTTCATTTATTCGATAAAGAGGTGTACATATGATTGAAATTAAAGACGTAACCAAATCTTACGGACGACAAAAAGTCCTACAAAATGTTTCCTTTGAAATTATGGAAGGGGAACTTTTTGGATTACTTGGACCTAATGGAGCCGGGAAAAGTACATTGATTGATATTCTGACAGGGATTCAATCGATGGATAGCGGTGAGATTTTCATTAATGGAAAGTCGATTAAAACCGATAAAGTAGAAATTCGAAAACACTTAGGCTTAGTGCCACAAGATATCGCGCTTCTTGAGGAATTGAACGCGGTTGACAACTTAGAATACTTCGGTGGACTTTACGGGCTAGCGGGAGCAGAGTTGAAGAGTCAAATTGAGAAGTTGCTGGAAGTGGCAGGTCTAACCGACAAGAAGAAAGAGAAAGTGAAAAACTACTCTGGCGGGATGAAACGTCGCTTGAATATTGCCGTTGCGATGTTGCATAATCCTTCGATTTTGATTTTAGATGAACCAACTGTTGGGGTGGATGCGCAGTCGCGTCAACATATCTTCGACTATATTCAATCTCTTGCCGAACAAGGCACGACGATTCTTTACACGTCGCATTATATGGAGGAAATCGAAGCCCTCTGTAAGCGTGTCTTCATTCTCGATTTAGGAGAAGAAGTGGCGTATGGCACGAAAGAAGAAGTGAAAAAACTCGTGGGGCATACACAAACGGTGGCGCTCACATTGGACCGCGTGCCTGCTGGATTTGACGAAGTGTTGAAGAATAGCGAAAACGGCATTCAATTTGTAACCGTCGACGGCCAAGACATGGAACTTACGATTGACCAAACGATTTTCTCGATGATGAAGTTGATTGAGCAAGTCGAACAGGCACAACTCGTGATTAAATCCGTCAACGTCAAAGAAACGACATTGGAAGAGGCGTTCTTACAATTAACAGGAAAGACGCTTCGTGATTAAGGAGGACTTATGAGATACATTCGTTATATTAAAGCCAATTTAATATCCTCTCTGAAGTCTTTGCCGGCGCTATTACTCATGGTCATAATGCCGTTTCTATTATCGTTATTCTTAGCCTTCTCCACAAAGGGAGCCTTCAATCCATCTGATTTAAATATAGAGACGAAGATTTATATCGATAATCAAGACAAGGGTGCTTACGGACAACAAATCGTTGCGTTATTTGAGCAACTCACTGAGGAAAAACAAATTGCGCTGACAAGTGTGAAAGACGATGCCAAAATCATTGCGACGATTCCATCTGATTTTACAGAGTCGATTCAAACGCGTTCGCAAGCAACTCCGATTACCATTGAGAAATCAGGACGAACATCGAGTACGTCACTTGCGGTGTATGAATCTCTCTTGAAAACAATGACTTCGCAATTATTAGAAGCCAGTTCGGTGATACATGAAGTTGCAGAAAGTAAAAATGCAACCATTACACCCGAACAAGCAGCTGCGATGCTTGTATCCTTGCAACAGGAGATTCTGGCGGGGGCCTTCGAGACGGACCAAGTGGAAGCTGAGTCCCAAGTAACCGCGAACCAACACTACGCAATTACAGGGCTTGGATTTCTATTCATCATATTCCTTGAAACTGCGATGCGCTTTGGGGTACAACGAGAACTCAGTGGCCTTCGCAAACGCTTGAACGTATTGCCATTTAGTATTAGTGAACGAGACAGACTTGATTTAGCCGTGAATATGATTATGACGACGCTATTGGCATTCGTGTATATCGGCCTATGGAAAATCCTCGATCCAACAACTTTTGGAGGAAACATCGGTAGCATCTTTGTCCTCATCGTTTTCTATAGTCTAGTCTTTAATGTTCTTGGAAACTTACTCGGCAATTTCGTGACGGAGAAGAACTTACCAGCCTTCTCTACTGGAATCAACTTGGTTTACATGTTCTTATCGGGTGTCATCCCTCTAGATCGAATTAGTTCAACCTTTAGTTTCCTAAGCGGAAATCCGTTTCGCCAATTTACTTACACCCCATTTATCGATGTGATGAATGGTGTGCCGATGAAAGTTACGGTTGCTTCAACGATTATTATAGTGTTAAGTCTAGTCTTTAACTGGTCATTGAAGAGAAAGGAGGCGCGTCAATGAATCTTGTAAGAATGACAATCTTTCATTTGAAACGATTATTGAAAATACCAAAAATTCTCTTTATGATGATTGGAATGCCGGTCCTTGTCAATGGGATTATGCTGGCTTCGCAAGGAACGGTGGATACGAAAGCGCCAAGTACGGTCGCAAAAACCGTTGCCTTTGTATTCAACGAGGGAAATGAGGAGTACCAAGAATTGATTGCGCCGTATATTCGAGAAGAGAATGTGTACTTCGATTTAGATAGCGCCAAAGAGGCCTTGAAAAAAGGCGAAATGACCGTTATTTACGAAGTGCCTGCGAACTATTTACAAAAGGCAAAAGAAGGCCAAGTGCCAACGATTCGCATCTGGAATACGCAGCGCGGCACGAGAGACTTTCTTCTTGATGCACAGTTGACGAAGGTGTTAAAAGAAGTCATGCTAAACGCGAAGCTGCAACAAACAGGCGTGTTGACGAAAGAAGAGACCTTGCCAGAGAGTGACAATCAAATGGTGGTTACTATCAATGAAACGAAGACGAGTGTTGCGAGTGGAGTCGTCATACTCATCTCTCTTCTCTATGTCATCATGAATGCATCGGTGATTGCTTCGGACTGGATTAACTTCAAGAAGAGTCATGTGTTGAAACGCTCAGTCGTCTCTCCACGCTCTAATTTGGAAATCACACTTTCGTTTTTATTGGCGTACTTTATCTTTATGTTTATCGTTAATATGATTATGATGGCAGCGATGGTCTTGACAGGCCTCGTTCCAGAAATGAACTGGGGAGTGTTTTCAGGACTATTAGCCGCGACGATTATTTTCAGTCTCTGCCTAAACTTATTCTTCTTCAGAATTTTCAAATCACCAGGACACGCGACGACGTTTGGAGTGCTGTTTGTAATGATCATGGCGGGGATTGGAATGCCAGCAGCGTTTGGTGATTTTGGAGGAAGTTGGCTCAGACTTGTGGCGTATATCAGCCCGATTTACTGGTTGTACAAGTCGATTGACCTTCAAACGCTCTTCCCATCAGTTTGGGTGATTCTTGCGATGGCAGGGGTCTACCTCACTGCAGGAAGCTACCGATTAGAACAATACGTGCAAAATAAATAGGACGGACAAAAAACAGGATACTACAAGCTCCTATGGATATCTTCATAGGAGTGACAATAGCTACACCGGATTGAGCCTTACGTCTCAATTCCTTTCAAGCTTCAAACTGCCGCTAGGAAATAAATTCCCAAGCGGCAGTAATTCACATTGAATGCACACGCTATTGTTCCTACTATAGAATCCATGGAGCTTTTCGTATCCTGTTTTGTCCTTTTTGCTAAAAGGGAATGGGGTGCTTTCTGGGTGAGGTGCCTCTCGAGATAAGAAGCTGATGAGAAGTACGTTCTCAGGTTGAAAGGAAACAAAAAAAGCAAAATGTAACTTATATGTTACATTTTGCTTTTTCTATTATTAGTCTTCTAAGTTTACGTTGTGGTACACTTTTTGAACGTCTTCGTTGTCTTCTAGAGCGTTAATCATACGTTCGAATAAACGTAAGTCGTCGCCTTCAAGTGTTACTTCTGATTGAGGAATCATTTCGATTTCGCTCACTGTGAATTCAGTGATTCCTAAATCTTCTAATGCTTTACGAACAGTGTGGAAGTCGTTTGGTTCAGCGTAAACAATCGCTTGGTCGTCTTCTTGAACAACGTCACGAACGTCAACGTCTGCTTCCATTAATTGTTCTAATAATTCGTCAGCATCTTTGTTTGCGATACCGAAGATTGCTGTGTGGTCAAATAAGTAAGTTACAGAACCTGGTGCACCCATGTTACCGCCGTTTTTGCTGTAAGCGGCACGTACGTCAGCTGCTGTACGGTTTACGTTATTTGTTAAGGCATCTACGATAATCATAGAGCCGTTTGGTCCGAAACCTTCGTAACGGAGTTCTTGGTAGTCGCCATCGCCGCCACCTTTTGCTTTTTCAATCGCACGTTCGATGATATGACGTGGTACATTATAAGTTTTAGCACGGTCAATAACGAATTTTAATTTTTGGTTTGAATGAGGATCTGGTTCCCCTTGTTTTGCAGCTACATAGATTTCAATCCCGAATTTAGCGTAGATTTTACTATTGTTAGCATCTAATTTTGTTTTCTTTTCGACAATATTTGCCCATTTACGTCCCATTGTTTCACTCACTTTCTGATTTTCATCTGGACTTAACTCTTCCATTATACACAATCAAGACGCGGTTTGTTAAGTGTTTTCTACTAAAAAAGGGCCTATGAGCAAAGTTTGCAAGAATTCTTGGGCTATCGGGTATGATAGGAGTGAGGTGAGAAAATGGAAACCGTAAAAATCATCTATATTTCGACTCCAACATGCGGCGTGTGCCATGTGATTCGTCCGCAAGTTATGGAAATCGCGGGAGACTACGGCATTACCGTAGAAGAAATCGACGCCACTCTTCATCCAGAAGTGGCTAGCCGCTATGAAGTATTAACCGTGCCCGCCATTCTCTTGATGGTTGGAGACAAAGAATTCGCGCGCCAAGCTCGCTTTATCGACCTGATGGAACTCGAAAAGCGTATTGTTCAAGCAAAGGCGTATGTGAAAGAGGAGGAAACAGAATGAAAACCATGAAAGAACGTATGCTCACGGGAGACTTGTATATTCCGTCTCTGACAGAAGGGCTAAGAGACTTATCAATTAAAGGGAAAAAACTAGCGCAACAATACAATCGTTTGGACTTCGATGATTTCGAAGGAAGACGTGCGTTGTTGAAACAGTTATTCGGGAAAACAGGCGAGAAGATTTACATGGAGCAACCAGTCTATGTGGACTACGGAGTTCATACAACGATTGGCGAAGGCTTCTATGCGAATTTTGACTGTACATTACTAGACGTCGCGCCGATTACGATTGGGGACAACTGCATGTTCGGTCCGCACGTATCGCTTGTGACGCCAGGACATCCAACTGATGCCGAAACGCGCAATGCGGGTCCAGAATTTGGCAAGCCGATTACGATTGGCAACAGCGTATGGCTGGGGGCGAATGTGACGGTGAATCCAGGAGTGACGATTGGCGATAATACGGTCATCGGGTCTGGCTCTGTGGTGACAAAAGACATTCCAAGTAATGTGATTGCGGTCGGAAATCCATGCCGCGTCCTTCGTGAAATTACCGAAGAAGAGAAGGCAGATTGGCGCCAAAAACACCAAGAACTATTAAAAGAACTTGGAAAATAGAAGTCCATTAAGATAGAAATTAAGATAAAAAGTAAAAGGTCGTCCTAATAGGACGACCTTTTCGTTTGATTTATTTTTCAGTACAAGCAATAAAGCTTTCGCGTAATTGGTTTTCTGGAAGGTTCTTTCCGATGAAGACCAATGTTGAGCTGCGTTTTGTATCATTCCAATCACGGCCTCTTGAAATATCAAAGCTCATTTGAACCCCTTGGAAGATGATTTGGTAATCTAATCCTTCCACGTTTAAGATTCCTTTATAACGGTATAATTCTGGCCCGTAAATATAAACAAGCTCGTTCAACCATTCATTAATGTTTGCGAGAACTAAAGGTTTATCAGTCTCGATAACGAATGAGTTAATACCGCTATGGTGGCTATGACTGTGGTGATGATGTTCGTGATCATGTTCATGGTGTTCATGTTCATGTTCGTGATCATGTTCATGGTGTTCATGTTCGTGGTCATGGTCATGATGATCATGCTCATGGTCGTGATCATGATGGTGATGGTTGTGATCGTGGTCACCGTGCGCATGTGTATGGCCACATTCCTCGCAATATTCTTCTTCGGCGTGTTCTTGCATTTCTAAGATTTTCTTCTCAGATGCGTAGAACAATTCAAGCCCAAACATGTCGCTCATATGAACAGGACGTGCGTCAAGGTCTTGAATTTCTGCAAAGGCATTGATGCTACGAACTTCGTTTACAACTTTTGCGTAAATCGTTTCATCGACTAAGCTATGTTTTGACATGAAAATTTTATCCGCGAACCCAACTTGTTTTGCTGGTTCAGGTTGATGCGCTGTTTGGTATAGGAAGTTTTTAGAATCCACAACCGTTAATACCGCATCTAAGATAAAGTGCTCGTTTAAGAATGGCACGTTAATAAATGTTTGTGCGATTGGAGCTGGATCAGCAAGACCTGTTGTCTCGAATAACACGCGGTCCACGCGAATGCCGTTTTGTTCTTTCACCATTAAAATAGATTTCAACATATCGGCAATGTCTGTACGAAGAGTACAGCAGAGGCAGCCGTTATCCATTTGATAGATTTCTTCTTCAACGTCAAGTACGAATTGATGGTCTACACCGATTTCGCCGAATTCGTTAATGACAACCGCGATATGTTCGCCGTGTTTTTCTTTTAAAACTTTGTTGATTAAAGTCGTTTTCCCAGCGCCAAGGAAGCCGCTGACGATTGTAACTGGAATTTTTTGTGTCATAATTCTTCTCCTTCACCTTTTCCATTTTCTTCAAGTAAATTCATTGTAGCACTCTCTTAAAAATTCTCAAAATAGACTGTTTCCAGCATTTGGTTGCGAATGTGCTATACTGAAACAGAGAAAACGAGAAAGAGTGTATCGAATGACAAAACAGGAAGCACTAAACGCGGCCATTAAGAAAATCGATTGGGCCGAACAATTTATCAACCAACACTTATATGCCTTTCGTTGCCCGTATTGCCATGATGCGATGGTTTCTGCCGAGAATCATAGCGTCGTTTGCGGAAAGGGGCACCGATTTAATATTTCGAAAAAAGGCACCTTGCATCTCATGAAGCAAAATGCGAATACGGACTATAATGCGCCTCTTTTCCATCATCGCTATGAACTCGCGCAGAGTGGGTTCTTTGAGCCTTTATTAGAGGCAATTTTGCCGCATCTTCCGACAGACGAAGAGAAGTTTATTGTCGATATCGGATGCGGGGAAGGTAGTCATTTATCGTGGTTATCTAAGCGTGTGAAGGCACCCTTATGCGGAACGGATATCGCTAAAGAAGGCATCCATCAAGCGTCGGTTCATTTTGGAAACCAAGCGCTATTCTTCTTAGGGGACCTGGCGAACTTGCCATTTGCGGATGCATCTTGTGGAACGCTTTTGAATATTTTAACGCCATCGAACTACCAAGAGTTTATGCGCGTATTGGCTCCAGGAGGGACGCTCGTGAAAGTCATCCCTGGCAACGATTATTTAGCGGAATTACGCCAACAGCTCTACCGTTCGAATCCGGAAAAACAAACGTATTCGAATGCGGACATTCTAGAACGCGTGCAGTCCGAATGCCCTCAAGTCACGTTTGAAGAGGTACGTTACACGGTCGATTTAACAGAAGAAACTTATCGTCATTTACTCGAAATGACGCCGTTATACTGGGGAGCAAGTGCCGAAGATAAGGCCTATAGCACCTCTCATCCGCTCTCAAAAGTAACGGTGCACTATTTTGTAGCTATCGTGAAAAAAGGCGAAAACAAACAATAAAAGTATGTTATAATACAATTATTAACAGCCAGGAGGTTTAATAATGGGACTAAAGGATTTATTTTCTCGTAAAAAAGAAGAACCGAAAGTAGAAGAAAAACCGGTTCAACCAGAAGAAAAAAAGGAAGAGCAAGCAGCAGTTGAGACTGCTCCAAAAAAAGTAGAAAAAACTAAAGAAACTGAAGAACCCCGTGTGTTTACAGTGGGAATTGAATATATATATACTGTCTCAAAAGATTCACCAGATATGGTTGTTGCTGGACAAGTAACAGGAACCATAAAAGTTGGGGATGAAGTCATTCTTACTAAAATGGGGAGCGATGATGAAGAACCATTTAGAACAGCAGTTTACGGAATTCAAGTCGGTGAAGATCGTGTGATGGAAGTGTCGAACAAAAAAGCTGTTTTATGGGTGGAGAATGCAACACAATTCTTCCCATACGTTGGAACGGTACTTCATTCTGAAGGCGTCACTGAGCAGCAAATGTACTCTGCATACATCAATGCTCTTGGCGAACGTTTTGTTGGTGTGGAGGACGGCGTCATCACTGATTTAGACCGAGCTCACTTATCAATAACCGACATTGCCGAAATTTGGAGACTCTTTTTATGGTATTGTAATGCCAATGCAGAGAATGATTCGGAAGAAAAACGTGAAGAGAATTTCAACAAACTTCGTACTCTTGTGACAATCGTTCGAGATAAATTATTGATTTTAGATGGTATTTATGCAGTCTATTCTGTTAAAACAGGTGAACCGTTCTTATTTGCTAAGACATCGACAGAAGATGAGGATAACTATTTAACATCACCTCCAATGATTCACTTGGTAACGAAAGCGAACAAGAAACACTTAAAAGAGCGAAATGCAGATGACGAAAACTATGAACTTCGTTATATCGATAATGGAGAAGATAAACAAGGTATTTTAAACTTCCTCAGAGAGGCCATATTATTAGATGGAGCACAAGGGGTTCAGATTCTTTCTGAATATACTGCGATTGCGGCAGAAGGCTTGGTTGAACTTCCAAACTATGAGGGAATGCGTGAAGTAGATATCCCTGTTGAAAATCCAGGATTGGTTCGTTGGATGTTGCTTCTAGGTCAATTAGGGAAACCAGATACTCCAGAAAAAGAATTTCTTCATGAAATGTACTTCTATTTCTTCGGGCAAGAATTATTGAAGGCTAACTTCATCACTCCAATGCGTGCCCACGGAGAAATTCCACAAGCGAATGAAAAAGGCGTTACGAAATTCAAAGACGGATTCAAGTTTGATTTAGCCATGGAGAAAGGTACAGAAAAGCAACAAGCAATGATGTTCTTTACAGACTGGCTTCGATTCCGTCAAAAATTCGGAGAAGACTGGCAAGGACTCATCCAGCAACTTGATGGTAATCTTAGTATCCATGATGTAATCATTAATGGAACAGGAAAACCAGAAGCAGGTGCCTATATTACAGAAAGCATCTTTAATAAAATTAAAGAAGCCCACAAAAAAGACGCATAATGCATAAGGACTCACAGTGTGGGTCCTTATTTCTTTGATTATTTGGCAATGTTTATAGGCAGTTTTAAGGGTGATTAAATGCTGAAATTTGTCAATTTTTCTCTTGTCTTAAATTTCTTACACTTTTCTTAACTTTTCAGTTGATTTTTTCTAAGAAAAGCGCTATTATACAAATAATCTTTTGCTCTGTAATTCATTTTGCACGGCAATTGATGTTCGACTAACGTTAACTTTCGCAGTGTTTACACCGAAGGCTAGCGTTCTTTTTTTGCGCAAAATTTAGACACTTTGTGATAAAAGAGAAGTATAGTACAATAGATAGGAAGAAAGAGAGGAGGTTTTTGATGGATACAGCAGTCTTAAAACAGAAAATTATTGCTAAAAGTAAAGAGCTTGGCATCGATAAGATTGGTTTTGCTTCTGCCGAGCCGTTTACGCACTTAGAAGAGAGTATGCGCCGTTCCAAAGAACTCGGCCATACGACAGGATTTGAGCATCCAGTGCTAGAAGAGCGTATTTATCCTGAGAAAATCTTCGATACTCCAAAAACCATTATTTCCATTGCGCTGGCATATCCGACACTTCCAAAGAATAAGCCGGAACGTGTGAAAGGAGAGCGTCGCGGGGCCTTTGCGCGGGCTTCGTGGGGGGAGGATTATCACTTTATTCTCTCAAGACGCATGGAAGCACTGATTAACTACATCAAGGAAGAAGTTCAAGACGAAGATTCTAGATTTAAGCCGATGGTCGACACCGGCGAATTAATCGATGTCCGAGTGGCCGAGCGTGCAGGAATTGGCTTTGTCGGCAAGAATGGACTTCTCATTACGAAGGAATTTGGATCGTATGTCTACTTAGGGGAGCTGATTACGAATATCGAGTTTCCAACCGACGAAATGGTGGACTACGGATGCGGCGATTGTACGCGCTGTGTGGATTTCTGTCCGACAGGTGCGCTCCTTGGCGACGGGCGTATGAATGCCATGCGCTGCTTGTCGTATCAGACGCAGACGAAGGGCTTTATGCCGCAAGAGTTTCGTAAAAAAATCGGGCATGTGATTTACGGCTGTGACATTTGCCAGCAAGTGTGTCCGTATAATAAGGGGAAAGATTTCCACTTGCATCCTGAAATGGAGCCATCCGTTGAGGAGACGCATCCGCTATTGAAACCGCTCGTGACGATTTCGAATAAGGAATTTAAGGAGCGTTTTGGCAAAATGGCTGGATCGTGGCGTGGGAAGAAGCCGTTGCAACGAAATGCGATTATTGCCCTGGCCAACTACCGCGATAAAACGGCGGTGCCACTGCTGCTTCGTGTCATGAAAGAAGATATGCGTCCTGTGATGAAGGGAACCGCTGCATGGGCCGTTGCAGAAATCGTAAATGAATCCAACCAAGAGATGATTGATTATTTTAACGAGCAAAAAGCAGCAGCAACCAAGAAACTCGAATCGCTCGAAAATCCATCGAAGGAAGATATCGAGTTAGTGGAAGAATTAGACAAAGCAATTGTAGTCTTACAAGAAAAATATAGAGAAGAGGCAACCAAATGACGGTGAATCATATCGTATTATTTGAACCACAAATCCCAGCCAATACTGGGAATATCGCAAGAACCTGTGCGGCGACGAATTCGCCACTGCACCTGATTGAACCGCTTGGATTCTCGACAGATGACAAGCACTTAAAACGCGCGGGGCTTGATTATTGGCATGATGTCGATATTACGTATCACAAATCCCTCGAAGCGTTCTTAGAATATTTAGGAGAACGTCCATTATATTTAATTACAAAATTCGCCAACCACACGTATGATGAGGTGGATTTAGCCCGCGATGAGGAACAATTCTTCATGTTCGGGAAAGAAACAACCGGTCTTCCTGAAGAGTTTATGCGCGAAAACGAAGAGAAATGCTTGCGTCTTCCGATGAACGATACGCATGTGAGGTCGTTGAACTTATCGAATACGGCAGCGATTGTCGTGTATGAAGCGCTTCGCCAACAACGTTTTGCAGGGCTTGAACTCGTGCATACGTATGACCATGATAAATTGAAGTAGGTGACAGGGATGAATCAAAACTTATATCAATGTATTGTGTACGCCATTTGTGCGATTGCATTTGTGATTTTAGCATTTACTTCGAAGCCCCTCTACGGAATTGTGGCAGTATTATTTGCGATTTCTTCAGTGGTCAATGGGATTCGTTATTTCAAAGAGAAGTAAAATTGCAAAATCAGGCTAGTTATGATACAGTGGATGACAGTTAAATAGCAAAATTGATGAAAAAGAGAGTAGTTTTTAACCGAATGTATTAGCGAGTTGGAAGGGTGAAAGCCAACCATTCATTAAAAATGAACCGCACTTTTGAAATGATTATTTGAAATGTAGGATAATCCGGATTCGCCGTTACCGAGTAAAGTGGCTCAATTTGAGCAAGCAGAGTGGTACCACGGGAATTCTCGTCTCTATATGACTGTCGTCGTATAGGGATTTTTTTGTGCAAATGGATATCCGAGTATAAAAACCAAAGAAAAGGAGAACAAAGATGAATTACAAGAAAATTGTTGCAGAACAAATCGCAAAAACAGTCGGCGAGCATTTAAGCGTTGATGAAATCGTATCAATGATTGAAGTGCCTAAATACGCCAACCAAGGGGACCTTGCTTTTCCTGCATTTACACTTGCAAAAGTATTACGTAAAGCACCACAAGCTATCGCGACAGAAATCGTGGAAGCTGTAAGCGATAAGCACATCGAACGCGCAGAGGCAATGGGACCATACGCGAACTTCTTCTTAGAACGTAGCGCATTTGCCGATGAAGTCTTAAAAGAAGTCTTAGAACTTGGAGAACATTACGGTGACTGGGATTACGGTCAAGGACGTAAAGTCGTGATCGATATGTCTTCACCAAATATCGCAAAACCAATGTCAATGGGACATTTACGTTCGACAGTAATCGGGAACGCGATTGCGAACCTTGAGAAAAAAGTGGGCTACGAACCAATTCGTATCAACCACTTAGGAGACTGGGGAACACAATTCGGGAAACTCATCGAAGCGTACAAATTATGGGGAAGCGAAGAGCTTGTAAAAGCAGATCCAATCGCAGAACTGATTAAATTATACGTTCGTTTCCACGAAGAAGCAGAACTAGATCCAACGTTAGATGACAAAGGTCGTGCATGGTTCAAGAAACTAGAAGATGGAGACCCTGAAGCCGTTCGTCTATGGGAATGGTTCAGAAGCGAATCATTGAAAGAATTCAACCGCGTGTATGACTTACTCGGCGTGACTTTTGATTCGTATAACGGAGAAGCGTTCTATAATGACAAGATGGACGTTGTGGTCGACATGCTTGAAGAAGCGAACTTACTAAAAGTGGATAATGGCGCTACCATTGTAGACCTTGAAAAATATGATTTACCACCAGCATTAATTAAAAAATCAGACGGCGCAACATTATACATGACACGTGACTTAGCAGCCGCAAACTACCGTAAGAATACTTACGACTTCGCGAAATGTATTTACGTGGTAGGGATGGAACAATCAAACCACTTCAAACAATTAAAAGCAGTCTTAAAAGAACTCAATTTACCTTGGTCTGAAGATATCGTGCATATTCCATTCGGACTAATCACATTGAACGGTAAGAAATTATCGACACGTAAAGGAAAAATCATCCTTCTTGAAGGCGTGTTAAAAGAAGCAACAGAACTTGCTTTGAAACAAATCGAAGCGAAAAACCCATCACTCGAAAACAAAGAAGCAGTGGCACACGCTGTTGGGGTAGGTGCGGTTATTTTCCACGACTTGAAGAACGACCGTACAAACAACTTCGATTTCGCGCTGGAAGAAGTCGTGCAATTTGAAGGAGAAACAGGTCCATACGTTCAATATACACACGCTCGTGCGATGAGTATTTTACGTAAAGCCAACCATACCGTTGATACACAGGCTGCCTTCTCATTAACAGACGATGATGCGTGGGAAGTATTGAAACTCATCGAAAACTATCCAAATGTTGTGCGTTTCGCTGAAGAAAAATGCGAACCATCAGCAATTGCGAAATACGTTATCAACTTAGCACAAGCGTTCAATAAATATTACGCACATACAAAAGTGCTCGTTGAAGATGAAGCCTTCAACAGCCGTATCGCTTTAGTACAAACAACAGCAAGCATCCTAAAACAAGGCTTAGCGCTTCTTGGCGTAGCTGCTCCTGATGAAATGTAGTCATTGACATCAAGTAGGATAAGCCGTATACTAAATGCACATATAGAAGCAATGAACAAGCGCAGTAGTGGTTGTCCACGGGAGAAAGAAGAGAATTGTCGGTCGGTGCAAGACAATCCCCCACATCCGCGAAGTACACTTGGGAGCTATCCGTCAGGACGTCTCATCCGCGATAAGGATGCTCGAGTGGATGATGCCTCGCATCGTCAACAAGGGTGGTAACACGGTGAAAATCGTCCCTAATAGTCTTTTTGGCTATTAGGGATTTTTTATTTACAAGAAAGAAGGGAAGAAACAAGATGAACATTATCGATGATTTAGAATGGCGCGGCGCCATCAACCAAATGACAGATGAAGAAGGCTTACGTGCCTTAACAAACGAAAAGGCTGTATCGCTCTACTGTGGGGTAGACCCAACTGGGGACAGCATGCACATTGGACACTTAATTCCATTTATGATTCTTCGTCGTTTCCAATTAGCAGGACATAAACCAGTCATCTTGATTGGTGGAGCAACAGGTTCTATCGGAGATCCAAGTGGTCGTACAAGCGAACGTGTGCTTCAATCAATGGAACAAGTTCAACACAATGTTGAAAAATTAACAGCGCAAATGAAGAAATTATTTTTCACAACAGATGAAGACCAAGCAACATTACGCCTTGTAAACAACTACGATTGGACAAAAGATTTATCATTATTAGACTTCTTACGTGATTTCGGAAAGCATTTCAACTTAAACACAATGCTTGCTAAAGACGTGGTCGCAAGCCGTCTAGAAGTGGGAATTTCATTTACAGAATTCTCTTACCAAATCCTACAATCAATGGACTTCTTACATTTATTCAAGACAGAAGACGTGCAAGTCCAAATCGGTGGTGCAGACCAATGGGGGAACATCACTTCAGGGCTTGAATTAATCCGTAAGGTAGAAGGAGCAGAGTCTCGCGCGTACGGTTTAACGATTCCGTTGATGTTAAAATCAGACGGTACAAAATTCGGGAAATCAGCTGGTGGTGCTGTATGGCTTGACCCTGAAAAAACAACTCCATACGAATTCTACCAATTCTGGTTAAACCAAGATGACCGTGACGTGATTAAATACATCAAGTACTTCACATTCCTAGAACGCGAAGAAATCGAAGCGCTCGAAGAAAAAGTGGCGACAGAACCACATAAACGGGAAGCGCAAATCCGCCTTGCAGAAGAAGTGACTCGCTTCGTTCACGGCGAAAAAGCCCTAGAAGACGCGAAGAAAATTACAAACGCGCTCTTCACAGGGAACGTACAACAATTAACAGCCGACGAAATCGAACAAGGCTTCAAAAACATGCCAACCTTCGAAAGTTCAAAAGAAAGCCAAAACCTAGCGACATGGCTTGTGGATCTTGGCATCGAACCATCAAGAAGACAATCACGCGAAGACATTCAAAACGGCGCGATTTCAATCAACGGTGAAAAAGTAACGGACCTCGAATTCGAATGGACGAAAGAACAATCCTTCGAAGAACGCTTCGTCATCGTCCGCCGCGGCAAGAAAAAATACTTCTTAGTGGTGTTGAAATAAAAGACTTATGGATGATTCTTTTGAATCCTTGCGGATTTAATGATCATCACTGTAACGTTGCACCGGCGCAAGCCTTGGTCTTGCGCCTTAAAAGCCTCAAAGAGGGAGTAAGACCAAAGACAAAACAGGACTCACAGTGTGAGTCCTGTTTCTTTTAGTGGTTTCAAATCCTTCGCACTGTGAAGGATTTCCGCAAGGCTGATTAGGATTAAGCGAATCACGAGTGATGAAGCTTAATTCAATCAGCTACTGCGTCTAACTTTATAAAGTACTTTAAGTACGGATTAACAATCCTACGCCCTCTTAGCACAGTGGTTGAATGGAATGAGTCTAGCTGTAAACAGCTATCTCATTCCTATTCAACTTTGTGGGGGAAAGAAAACGAAATGCCATAGATACAAATGTATCCATGACATTTCTGTCTTTCTCCCTCGTTTTTATGCTCTACCACGTTACTGTGATGATAAAATCCGCAGTATTCTCTAGAATCATCCTGTGCCTGTTATATATAAAGTCACTTAGAAAATTATTCTTAACTAACCTGACGATAACGAGCAGTTCACAAAGTTTGAACTAAAAAAATGTTTTAAATAGATTTTTAAACATGCTATAAATGCCTACACAATCATATTTCAAAAGCAAATGTAAAAAACACAATATGACATATACGTTATATTGCAAAATAACTTTTTGGTCAAAAGCCCGAATTTATTGGCTCCCAAACTCAAGTTTTAGTGAGCGCATTTCGAATGCTAAAGCCAGAAATTTCCCATTTAAACCTGCATTCGCTCAAACCATAGAAGCTCTGGCTGTGTTAACGCAGAATGTGCAGAGTTATTTTCAAGCGGAGAAAAAATAAGATTCCAAAGAGTAGGCGGATTTTATAATAACCGTAATGAGGGATAGGATTAAATGCGAAATAGTAGGAGTTTTATATCCTTCTAAAATAATTATAGATATAGATTTCAACGCAGTAGCTGATTGCTTTCAGCTTCATCACTCGTGATTTGCTTAAAGCTAATCAGCCTTGCGGGGGTAAGACTACAAAGCAAAATGGACTCACACTGTGAGTCCATTTTTAGCTTTTGTCTTACTCCCAAAGGTGAGAGACTTCGGCTCGAACCGGTCCCCCATTACAGTTATTATAAATAAATCCGCAAGGATTCTTTGGAATCAATTTATACTTTTTTCACGCTAAAAATCTTCAAAAATTCACATTTTACCCTGTAATATTTCACAAAAAATAACCATTTATGTATCAAAAAGGTCAGTCATTCGAGTTATGTTACAGCTTTATTACAAGGTATTATCAATTCGAAGAAAATCAACATCAGCCTAAAGTCCTATGGTATTATAGTACCAAGTTAAGTTTTATTAAAAGCCGTGACCGGCTACTTCGAATATATATTAGTGAGAAACATTGGAGGGAATCACTTGAAGAAACGTTTATTAACAGTATTAGTAACAGGAACAGTATTATCATTAGGAGCTTTAGCGCCATCAGTTAACGCGCAAGATTTCGATTCAAAAATCGAAACAGTTAACTCATCAATCGCTAACATCAATGAGAAAAAATCAGCAGTTAATTCTACAATCGATACATTAGCGAAAGAATTATCTGATGTACAAACTAAAATTGATACAACTCAAGCTAAAAAAGCTGAAGTTCAAGAAGCAATTGAAACATTAAAAACTGAAATTGCTAAATTAGAAAAAGTAATCGCAGAACGTAACACACGTTTAGAAGAACAAGCTCGTTCAGTACAAACAAATGGTGCTCGTTCATACTTAGATTTCTTATTAAACGCTGAAAGCTTATCAGATGCGGTTAGCCGTATCGGTGTTGTAATGGATTTAATGGGTGCAAACCGCGAGTTAATGCAACAACAAGCTGAAGACAAAAAACAAGTAGAATCTAAAGAAGAAGCTCAACAAGAAAAATTAGCTGAACAAGAAGCAGCTGAAAAAGAATTAGCTTCTCTACAAACAGAATTAAACGATACTTTCTCTAAAAACAAAGTATTATTAGCGAACCTTTCACAAGAAGAGTTAGCTGAAATCGCAAAACGTGATGGATTAGTTGCTGAAAAAGAAGCTTTCCAAAAACGTTTAGCTGAAGAGAAAGCAAAAGCAGAAGCAGAAGCAGCTCGTATTGCTGAAGCATCTCGTCAAGCATTAGCAGCACAAGCTTCACAATCACAAACAACTGCTACACAAACTTCATACGAAGCTCCTGCAGCGGCAGCTAGCACAGCTTCAACAAGTACAGCTTCAACTTCAAGCTCTACTTCAACACCAGCAGCTCAAACACAAACATCAAGCTACACTTACACAGCTGGCGGAGGTTTCCCAGCAGTTGACCCAAGTTTCCGTGCTTCACTTAACGGTGGATACTTCGGACAATGTACTTACTACGTATTTAACCGTATGGCACAAGTTGGTACACCAATCGGTCACAGCATGATGGGTAACGCGGCTGAATGGCCATCATATGCTCGTAGCTATGGATACTCAGTATCTAACTCACCATCAGCTGGTTCAGCAATCGTATTCCAACAAGGTTTAGCAGGTGCTGACCCAACTTACGGACACGTAGCTTTCGTAGAAGCAGTTAACGCAGATGGTTCATTATACATCTCTGAAATGAACGTACGTGGATTAAACGTAATCTCTTACCGTACAATCTCAGCAAGCGTTGCAGCTCAAGCAACATACATCCGTTTCTAATATGAAATGAAATGACCGTCTCCTGAAAGGGAGGCGGTTTTTGTTTGCACTTTTTAGGGAAGCGCCGCTTTAACAGGAATAGGTTGACACATTCCTTCGCTTTCCTTATGATAAAGAAAAAACGTAAGGAGTATTCTAATGAAGAAAATTTTAAAAGTCTCTATTCTATTATTGGGGGCATTATTTGTTTTACTAGGTTGTAGCTCAGAAGCTAAAAGTGAATTTGTTTTTAATCTTAGTGATATAAATCAAAAAATAACCTATGTATACGATAAAGAAAAAGATTCAGTTTCATCTGTAACATTTAATCTCATCTACGACATTTCAAAAAGTAAAGAAATCGAAGAAAGAGCGCGTAGTACCCAAAAACTAATAGTTGACGACGCGAGCGGCGTTGAAGGGGTTAAAGTCACTCAATCTGATAGCGCAAAAGAACTAAAGATAACGATTGAAGTGGATCTTAAGAAGTTTAACTATGAGGATGGAAAGGCAGGTGCTAAAGCGCCAGCTCTATATAGTAGCGTTCATACAGCGGTAATAAAGAAAGATGGTATTTACAGCTTTGAAGAATCTAAAAAGAGTATTTTAAAAGAAGGATTTCAAGAAGTGAAATAGTCGAATAGAAACTTGGATTTCAGTGAATGGAATCCAAGTTTTTTATATAAATGATGAGTGTGGACTTCAACAGAATTTGACAAACGATAGTTCATTTTCTATGATTAAGGCAAGTCAGATTAAAGGAGTATTTGAATGAAGAGAATCTTGAAACTATCCATTCTATTAATGGGGGCGTTATTTGTTTTACTAGGATGTAGCCAAGAAACAAAAAGTGAATTTGTTTTACAGGAGATTGCTAATAAGACGAAATTAACCTATGTATATGATAAAGAGAAAGATTCAGTTTCTAAACTAACGATGGAAATCGTTTACGACATCACCAAAGACGAACGATATACAGAAGCCGCTCGTAGTCAACGAGACGAGGTTGTAGCGGAGATGGAAGGAATTGAAGGTGTTACATACACTAAGAAGGACGATAATAACTACATTACGCTAACGATTGAAGTCGACGTTAATAAATTTAAGTTCGATGATGCGGCAAGTCGCAAGAAGGCGCCAACACTCTATAACACCGTTAATGCAGCTTTGAAAAGAAAGGATAGTATTGTTAGCTACCAATTATCTAAAGCCGCTATTTTAGAATACGAGTTTAAAGAAGTGAAATAAAGGGGAGTTTTCTAATGAAGAAAATCTTGAAGTTATCGATTGTACTATTAGGAGCGTTATTTGTATTGCTAGGTTGCCGTTCGGAAAGTAAATCAGTCTTTGTTTTACAAACAGATACTTCGAAAGTTACTTATACCTATGTATATGACAAAGAAAATGACACAATTTTATCTCTAACAACCGATATAGTAGTACGTTTATCAGGGGTTCAGGAATTTGCAACAGAAACACGTCAAAAAAGAGATGAACTCGTGAATCAAATGAAAGATATTGAGGGCGTAAAAGTCACTTCGTCAGATGGTGAAAATGCAATAGGTTTCACTATTGAAATAGATGTGAAGAAGTTCAAATTGGATGACGCAGAAAGTCGTGAAAAAGCGCCAAGTTTGTATCAAACAATGGATACCGCACTGATTAAGAAAAATGATAAAGTCAGCTTTTCAGCGTCTAAGGAAAGCATTGAACGACTTGGACTTGAAGAGCAAAAAGAAGAGAAATAAATATAGAAGAACTTGCGTTACGGCAAACGTAATCCAAGTTTTTTTATTCGAGAAACAGCATAAATACAGCTTTGTTGAGGCAGAGAGATTGCCTTAGCGGCGTCGAGGTGCTACAATACAACCATAAATAACATTTTCGGGGCAAGGTGAAATTCCTGACCGGTGGTATAGTCCACGAGCCGATTGGCATGATCTGGTGCGATTCCAGAACCGATAGTATAGTCTAGATGTGAGAAAATGGCACTATTTCAACAAGTCTATTTGACGAGCAGTATTGAAAGGTCCATTTCAATGCTGCTTTTTTCTTTGAAACTGAGAAACAGTGCAATTTCCTTCGCCCTATGAAGGAGGACGTACCATGAGTACAAATGTAAGAAAGTCGAACAGAACATCGGCTAAAAAAATTGTTCTAGTAGGAGTTTTTGGTGCGATTAGTACCGTGTTAATGCTGTTGTCATTCAACGTACCGTTTATCCCAACATTCGTGAAGCTCGACTTCTCGGATTTACCAGTGTTGCTGGGTGGATATCTTCTTGGACCATTGCACGGAAGCTTGATTGCGCTCATCAAAGTGTTGCTAAACTTCTTCTATAATGGGTCAATGACTTTTGGAATCGGAGAGACAGTGAACTTAATCGGTAGCTTAAGCTTTATGTTACCAGCAGTGCTTTACTATCAGCGCCGCCGTAATTTTAAATCAGCGGTGATTAGCTTAGTCATCGGTACGATTTCAGCGACAGTGGTGTTACTGCTAGCGAACTATTTCGTGATGTTCCCACTTTACGCAACAGCGATGAACTTCCCAATGGAAAAAATCGTGGCTGCAGCACATGCGTTAAACCCATTTGTAACAGACTTAGGGTCATTAATGGCATTTGCATTGCTTCCATTTAATATCGTAAAGTTTGGCCTAAATAGCGTACTTGCGATGTTAATGTACAAGCGTTTAGCACAAACCTTAAAATTAGAACATTAATCTAGAGTCGGGCTTCGTGCTCGGCTTTTTGTTTATAGGAAAATTTCTTCTATATAATAGTAGAAAACTGCTTAAAAATTTCCAGAAACTCTTTATTTCCAATAGCAATCTATGAAAAAATGAGGTAGGATAGATAAGAATGAGGTGAACCAATGAAAGGAAAAACATGGACTAAGTTGCAACTATTCATCGTTGCACTCAGCGCCGTTCTCATGGGAATGAGCGGTTATTTAACCATTACACAAGGAACATTCTTTGGACTAGCGGCACCGACCGTTTCCATTCTATCCATCTTCTTTAGCAGCCTTCTACTTTGGCTCTTTGTCGCAACAGACTGGCCGAGTGTTCTCTGCTATGTGATGTTAGGCATCGGGATGCTTCCAGGCGTCAACTACGGACAGATTTTTAATTTGTCGTTTGGGAATACAACCTTTGTCTTCCTATTATTTACATTCTTAATGACATATGCCCTCGAGCAAACGCCTGCACTTAGACGTTTCGTCGCACGTGCACTCGGCAGCTCCTTTGCAGGGAAGTCTCCATGGCATTTTATCGGGGCTTTTTATGCCAGCGTTCTTGCCATCAGCCTCTTTATTTCGCCGACGATTCTCTTTATGATCGTCTTCCCGATTTACGAGGAAATCATGGCCGTTCTCGGTTTGAAAAAAGGCGATAGACAGGCTTCGGTGCTCCTTATCGTACTTTTTGCAACAGTAGCAATCGGTACAGCGATGACACCAATCAACCACGTCTTCTCTGTGACGGCTATGGCGCTTTACAAGAATGCGACAGGGATCGCGATTTCCAACGCGCAATATATGATGATCGGAATTCCCGCCGGACTCGTGCTCTTTATTGCGATGTGGGCTGTTCTTAGAACCGTTTGGAGAGTGGATTTATCAAACGTGGAAATGAAACCACTCGAATCGCTTGAAGCACTTCCTGCCAAATCAAAGCGCGAAACTGCAACAGTGCTGATTTTCATGGGAGTCGTTTTATTATGGGTACTTCCAGAACTCGTAGGAGGATTCTTACCGGACGTTGCGGCCTTCCTAAAAACAGCAGGGATGGCATTCCCACCGATGATTGGAGTTATCCTGATGGCGATTCTGTCATTTGATAGGAAACCACTCTTATCGATTCAAGAAGGGCTACAAAAGGGCGTGTACTGGCCAAGTATGTTCTTGGTAGGAGCGACTCTAAGCATGGGAACTCTTGTCACAAAACCGGAATTAGGAGTCATCGGACTTCTTGAAAGTTCACTCGTACCTGTATTTGCGACACTATCTCCAATTCTTGTCGTAATCATCTTCGTCCTTTGGGCAGGATTACAAACGAATGTCTCTTCAAACTTAGTAACCGTATCGGTCGTCACAACCGTATTAACGACTGTCTATGCGACAGGCTCTGTGGATGTACAAGCTGGGACCATTGCCTGCTTGATTGGATTCATGGCGAGCCTTGCCTTCATGACACCACCAAGCATGCCGTATGTAGCGATTTCGGTCGGTTCTGGTTGGACGAATGCAAAAGATGCCTTCGTATACGGAGGAGGCCTATTCTTACTCAGTGCCGCTAGTGCGATTATTGTAGGCTACCCATTAGGCGTCTTCTTTGGAATTTAAATGAGGAGGAAATCTCTTGTTAGAAAAACAACGTGCAGAAATTGATGCCATCGACCGCGAGATTGTAGCGCTCTTTGAACGCCGCATGCAAGTCGTTGTTGATGTCGCTCGTATTAAAAAAGAAAATGGCATTGCGATTTTAGATGCGAATCGCGAAAAAGAAGTGATTACCAAGGTGCAGTCGTACTTGAAAGATGCCACTTTAAAAGAAGAGTTGGCAGAAGTGTACGAGACTTTGATGAAAGTCTCAAAGGACTATCAGAAAAAAAGAATGAATCATTAATAGAACAAATCTCTTAGAAGGTAATCCTATCTAAGAGATTTTTTGTATTGTTATGATATTAAAAGGCAATCCTGTTCTTTCAAGAAAAAGGTGTAATTGAAAAGAGAAGAGTGCTAGAATAACATTAGTTGAATGTATTGATGTAAAGGAGTGGAGGGAAATGGAGAATTCTTTAGAAATCATTTTACAAAGGACCAAATGGTTTAGACAAGCTCGATTTGGGATGTTTATTCATTTTGGCCTTTATGCGATTCCTGGAAGGGGAGAATGGATTCGCAGTAATGAAAAAATGACAATTGAAGACTATCAACCTTATTTTGACGCATTTAATCCAAGTGAATTCGATGCCAAAGTATGGGCAAAGGCTGCTAAAGAAGCGGGAATGAAGTATGTCGTATTGACGGCTAAACATCACGACGGATTTTGTTTATTTGATTCCGAGTATACAGATTATAAAATTACCAATACACCCTTCGGAAGGGATTTGGTTCGGGAATTTGTAGAGGCAGTAAGAGCAGAAGGGCTTCGAGTCGGACTATATTTTAGTCTGTTGGACTGGTATCATCCAGATTATCCGAAGTACTCAGATCGACATCATCCTATGAGAGGAAATATCGCTTATAAGGATGAACAAATCGATTTTGAGCGTTACTTGGACTTCATGCACCACCAAGTGGAAGAAATTGTAACAAAGTATGGGAAACTCGATATTCTCTGGTTTGATTTTTCCTATGGAGAAATGTTTGGCGAGAAATGGAAGGCAAGTGACTTAATAGAACTTGTAAGAAAACATCAACCTGATGTGGTTGTTGACAACCGCTTAGAGACTTCTGGAGAGGGCTTCGGAAGTATTGCAAGTGAAGAGATTCAACTCTATTCCGGAGACTTTGTTAGTCCTGAACAAATTTTACCCCATGAAGGGATTCGGAATTATAAGGGAGAGTTATTACCTTGGGAATTGTGTCTAACGATGAATAATCACTGGGCGTATAATCCTTCTGACAAACAGTTTAAAAGTTCTAAAGTTCTTATTCGAAAATTGGTCGAATGTGTTAGTAAGGGCGGAAATATGATTTTAAATGTGGGACCAAATGCAAAGGGAAGCTTTCCTCAAGAGAGTATCGATATTTTGCGTGAAATAGGATGCTGGATGAAGAGCAATGGAGAATCTATCTACGAAGGAGAATTAGTGAATCTGCCAAAACCGGAATGGGGTTATTATACAAAGAATGGAAAAATTTTGTATGCTCATGTGTTTGAACAACCTATTGGTCCGATTGCGTTAACAGGGATCGATAAAGAGCAGATTGAACGAATGAGTTTTGTCCATGATGGTAGCGAAGTAAGAATTTCTAACAGTTGGACTACTTTAGCTTTTCAAGACATTTGTTTTGCACAATATGGAGAAATTGGGGCTTACACCTATCCATTGCCAGATGAGGTGGACAGTGTTATCAAAATCGAATTAAAAGAAGAAATCTGATGGTATAATGAATGAGCAAAGGAGGGGTTACATGTTCGAACACTTATCTTTTAAAGGCGAGTGGAGAGCGTATCAAAAGCGCATTTTAGAAAAGAGCGATTCGATTATGGCGGATGGCCATATTCATTTGGTGGCGGCTCCAGGTTCTGGGAAAACGACGCTAGGAATTGAATTTATCCGTCGTAATAGTAAGCCGGCGCTTATTTTAGTGCCGACTGTAACCATTCGTCAGCAGTGGGTGGACCGTATTCGTGAAGCGTTTTTGGATGATGCGAGTCTAGCCGATGAAATGATTTCGCAAAATCTGAAGCAACCAAAGACAATCACCGTTGCGACATATCAAGCGTTGCACAGTGCCATCCATCGTCTGGAAGGCGACGCGGAAGCCGAGGATACGGACGATGTGGTCGAAAACGAGCACTTTGATTTTAAAGACGTGGATATTATTGCACTCTTCAAGAATGCGTCTCTAGGAACATTATGCCTCGATGAGTGTCATCACTTGCGAAATGAGTGGTGGAAGAGTCTAGAAACCTTCCGTAAATCCTTTGCGGATATAAATGTGATTTCGCTAACGGCAACACCGCCATATGAAGGAGAACCTGCACTTTGGGAGCGTTATGTAGCCATGTGTGGGGAAATTGATGAAGAAATTACCGTCCCAGAACTTGTCAAAGAGGGAAGTTTGTGTCCGCACCAGGACTATGTGTATTTCTCTTTCCCAACGAAGGAAGAAGAGAAACAACTCGATCAGTTTTCTACGCAGAAGAGAGCGTTCTTGAAAAATCTATCCTCTGATTCGATGTTTTGCGAGGCGGTGAGAACTAGCCGTGCGCTCGATGGAACCATCTCGGAAGATGAACTCTTAAATGAGCCGAAGTATCTCTCGGCAACACTGATTTTCCTACGACATAAAGGAATCGAGTTCCCGAAACATTTCCAACAATTACTGGGGGCAAGCCTCCTTCCGACGTTTGACTTGGCGTGGTTTGAAATCCTCTTACAAGGAATGTTATTCGACGTGCCGCATTGGTATGATTTATCTGAAGAAGACTGTAAAGAATTGAAGCATGAGTTGAAATCGCTCGGATTGATTGACCGTAAACAAGTGCAGCTGCTTCGCAATAAACAACTCGACCAGCTATTAAATCAATCGCTTGGAAAATTAAACGCCGTCCGAGAAATCTTTAAGGCTGAATATGAAACCTTAGGCAACGACTTGAGACAGTTGATTCTAACCGACTTCATTCGAAAAGATTTTGAGGTGCACTTAGGAAATCCAGAAGTCCAATATAGCCAACTGGGTGTATTGCCTTACTTTGAAGTCCTACGTAGAGAGCTTGTGGAGCACCAATTAGACGTTCCTGCGGCTGTTTTAACGGGAAGTCTCGTAATTATTCCAATAACCGTAAAACCGCGTCTAGAGGCTATTTTTGGACCGGATAAGATTACCTTCCAACAAGTGGGACAGCTCGATGAGAAGGACTATGTGAAGGTGCGTCTAGTAGGTTCGCAACATGACTTAGTCAGCGCCGTGACGCAGCTCTTCCAAGAAGGACAAATTCATGTCGTAATTGGGACAAAATCTCTCCTCGGAGAAGGATGGGATGCGCCATGCGTGAACTCATTGATTCTCGCTAGCTTTGTCGGAAGTTTCATGCTCAGCAATCAGATGCGAGGGCGCGCGATTCGTATTTGGCCGGAAAATCCCGATAAAACAAGTAGCGTTTGGCATCTTGTGTCCATTAATCTTGCGGAGAAAAAACTCTTCAAGAAGAAAGAAGACGAAGAGGTTGCTGTCGGAATCGATAGTCCGGATATAGAATTATTACAACGCCGCATGAAGCAGTTCTTAGGACTACACTATAATGAAAATACAATTGAATCAGGCGTGGATCGACTAGACCTTGGAACGATCAAGTTTACGAAGAAGGATTTAACAAAGCTCAACCAAGAAACTATCGAGCGCTCGCGTAACCGCGAAGAATTGAGGGAGCGCTGGAATGAATCCCTTCCGCTTTTAGAAGACATGGAAGTTTCTAATGAGGTGGCAGTGGACAAGACATTCTTGCCAACTGTTCTGCTAACAGATGCACGGAAAATTTTAACCTATGCGCAAGCAATCGCACTGACGGAACTAATCATCTATATCATCCTCGATTTAGCGAACGGACCGTCCCAACTCTTATATCCAGTGTTCATCCTGTCGCTTATCGTGTTAAATATCATCTGGTTGAGATATTTCCTATACAAGAGTCCGTATAAACGCCTCGAACTCTTTGCCGAAGCCGTCCGAAAAGCCTTGCTGGCATCGGGGCACTTGCAGACACAAAACTGCAAGGCCAGAGTCGTTCGTGGGGATAAGAATTCGATTCACACCGCCACTTATCTAAAGGGTGGAACCTTGCGCGAAAAAGAAATTTTTGCACAGGCGCTATCGGAATTCTTCGCTCCAATCGAGAACCAGCGCTATATTCTAAGAGCTACGACTTGGGTCAATGACCAAACGAAGTATTTCGCCGTTCCAAGTATGTTCGATAAACGTAAAGAAGACGTCATCGTCTTTGTCGCTAATATCGAAAAATACATCGGCTTATATGAAATCATCTACACTCGTAACGTAGAAGGCCGTCATATTCTCCTAGATGCTCGTCTGAACGCATTAGGAAATAAACAAGAGCGTACCTTCTCGAAGAAGAAAGTGACATCTAAATTAAAATAAACGCTTAAAGAATCTAGCCAGGAAACCGACTAGATTCTTTATTTTTTTGCGGTAAAATCCTTGCATTCTATTTCAAACTATTGTAAGATATCTGAGTACGAAATTTTAATATTTGCTGGAGGGGTAGCGAAGTGGCTAAACGCGGCGGACTGTAAATCCGCTCCTTCGGGTTCGGCAGTTCGAATCTGCCCCCCTCCACCATTGGGGTATAGCCAAGCGGTAAGGCAACGGACTTTGACTCCGTCATTCGTTGGTTCGAATCCAGCTACCCCAGTCCTACAGGCACCGATTCCGGTGCCTTTTTTGTTGCCCATTTTTCTGCACAACCTAAATTTTCCCCACCTTGTCCTTCCCACCGCCAGAAACCATTCGTAATTTTCTTGTTGACTGAATGTTGATAGAGCAGTTGAAAAAGATGTCTCGAAAGAGTTGAAAAGTTCCATAGTAGCAGTAATAGGGAATAGCATTCAAAGTGAATTACGACCTCTTGAAGATTGATTTTCTAGAGGTCGTTTGAATCTTGAAAGAGCTTGAGACTTCAGCTCAAGCAGGTGCCCTATTACCGCACTTTACCTGTCCATCCCACCGCCAGAAACCATTCGTAATTTTCTTATTCACTCAATTTGTGATGTGTGCTAAAGGGAAATTTATAGAAAGCGGTAATTATATGGAGTCTCAGAAGAACTCCTAATGGATTTCATCATAATAACAATAAGGTAATCGCAAGCAATGTGAATTACTGAGGGTTAGCGATTTATCACTTACCCTCAGTTTGAAGCTTGCTACCCTTGAGACGAAGGCTCGAGGGGGTGCCGTTATTGTTATAATGATGAAAATAATCCATAGGAGTTCTAAGAGACTCCATTATTTTTTAACACACTTATTATTATTATTTTCCTTTAGCACACCAATCCTCCAAATTCTGTCAAAAAGTAAGAAAAATTACGAAATGTTTCAAAAAGGGACTAAAAATTTCCTAACAATAGGAAAAGATTTTAGGTATAATGGAATCAAAGAATCTGATATAGTCAAATTGAGGTGGAGGGATTTTTAATGAAACAACGACACCAACA
This sequence comes from Granulicatella sp. 20925_1_28, assembly GCF_041433575.1. NCBI lineage: Bacteria > Bacillati > Bacillota > Bacilli > Lactobacillales > Carnobacteriaceae > Granulicatella > Granulicatella sp. 20925_1_28. The sequence continues at coordinate 17,904 of NZ_JAPWBS010000010.1, read as the reverse complement.
ACTATTGCACTTACTTGCACGCCACGAATGGATTAAAGGACGCGAATTAGCTTCCTGCCTCGGCGTCAGCGCAAGAACAGTGCGTTCCGATATCGAACAAATCAATCGAGAAATGCCGCATATTATCGAAGCGGATCGCCAAAAAGGATATCGTCTCGTGGCCTTCCAACAAAATCGATATGTGGATCCAGAAAGTTTACTACGAACCCCGCAAGATAGCGCAGAAAGAAGCGCAAACTTATTGAAGCAACTCTTGTTCAATGGGGAGGGTGTTTCCATCGAAGGTTTTTGCGAACAATGTTTTGTAAGCGCTAAAACGTTTGATATAGACCGCATTCGTGTCCAAAAACAGCTGGAAGAATACGAGTGGTTGCTCCTTGTTACAAGAAACGGTTCTCTAGTTTTAGAAGGGCCAGAAGCCAGCAAGCGAAAATTGTATAGAGAACTACTGAAAAAAGAATTAAACGAAGACTTCTTGAATAGTTCAGAGCTCATGAATGTGTACCCTGAGTTGGATATGGAGCAATTAGAGGCGATTATTTGGGCGAAATTAAAAGAATATCGCTATTCGATTCGCAAAACGCTCATGCCGTTTCTATTGTTACATTTAGGACTGGTGTTGCAACGAGTAAGACTAGGACAAACGGTACAAGAGAGTGTTGTAGAAAAAGTTGATCTAGAAGTCGAAGCTACGATTGTTCGGTCGATTTTTAAAGAAATTCTAGGCGATAAAGAGATTCCGGAAGGAGAAATTCTTTCCTATGCAAAACTCTTAAAGGCGTATCATAATTCAAATGCCTTTCAATCAGAAGTTCATTTCAAAGGAAAAACCATTCGATTAGAAGAACTAACGAACGCTATTGATGAGCGACTCTTTCAGTGGATGGGCATCTCGTTTGTGGATCAAAAGGAATTCAAGGTGCGATTCCAATTGCACTTACAAGGATTACTCGAACGAGTACAGATGAACTTAAGCCTACCTAATCATTATGTGCAAACCTTTAAACGACAATATCCGCTGGTGTTTGATACGGCAGTTTCCGTGAGTCAGTATTTGATGAGCGAGCTGCAATGCCAAATTACCGAAGAGGAAATTGGATTTTTGGCACTGCATATTGGTGCAGCATATATGCAAGGAGCGACAAACGCGAAACTACGCGCGGTCCTTATCGCGAATACGCAATATCCGTTGATTGCTGGAAGTGTGGAGCGATTGAAGGAGCAGTTCCAACATCGCTTGGATTTTGTAGCCGAAGAAGCGACGTTCACTATAGGTGTGACGGAGTTTTACGAGGCCGATTTACTCATCACTTTTGAGCAGATGGAACCATCCGTTGCGATTCCAGTCGTTCGATTAGGACTGTTTTTCAATACGCAAGATGAGATTCAGCTGATTCGAGTGATGAATACGTTAGAAACGCAGAAGATGAGTGAAACGATTCGCACGCAAATTGGACAGTTGATGGATGCAGATTTCTTCTATGCGGACGTGGAGGCTACTAGCCGAGAAGAAATCTTAATGCAAATGGGCTCACGCTTAGAAGTAGCAGGAATCGTGAATGAGGACTTTCTACCATCGGTCTTGAAACGCGAAAGCCTCTCTTCGACGGACTTCGATTATTCGATTGCGATTCCGCATCCGTTGCATCCATCTAGCAAGCGCTCGATGATTTCAATTGCGGTATTAAGAGAGCCGATTCAGTGGAATCATTTCCCAGTGAAACTCGTCATCTTACTCGCGTTGAAGGAAGAGGATATGGAATTCATGCAACTCTTCTTACGATGGCTCGGGAAGCAACTGGACTCCCCGGACAAAATGATGTGTTTATTAGAAGCAAAAAATGTAGAGTCGTTTATTCAGGCGATTCGATAAGGAAGGAGGAAATCGTATGGAAGGCATTGAGCTAGTGTGTTTTAAGATGATTAGCGCACTAGGTGCAGCAAAATCCAGTTTTATGGAGGCGGTGCAAGAAGCGCGTTTAGGACATTTCGAAGAAGCGCGTCGATGCATTGAAGAAGGGGATAAATATCATGCAGAAGGGCATGAAGCACACTTCGGGTTATTGCAACAAGAAACATCCGGTGAGCCAGTGCAATTATCGCTCTTACTCGTGCATGCGGAAGACCAATTGATGAATGCGGAATTTCTTAAAATCACAGCAGAAGAAATTATCGCCCTTTATGAACGGATTGAAAGTATTAAATAGAAACGGAAGGAGGAAAAGAAAATGAAAAGAATTTATCTATTTTGTAGTGCGGGGATGTCAACCAGTCTAGTGGCCAGCAGAATGCAAGACGTGGCAGATAAGCATAATTTGCCGCTAGAAATTAAAGCGTTTCCAGATCGCAATATCGATGCGATTTACGAGCAATACCATCCAGACGTAATCTTGTTAGGACCTCAAGTGAAATTCAAATTCAATGCGGTTCACGAAAAATATGATCCACTTGGAGTTCCTGTCGATGTCATCAATCTTGAAGACTACGGAAATGCAGATGGCGAACGTATCTTGAAACGTGCCATTCAATTATTAAAATCTAAAAAAGAACAATAGGAGGTTAGTACAATGTTTGCAGGTTTAGAAAGCACGATGGGCCGCGTGGCAGAACGTCTCAGCACGAATAAGGTGCTGATTGCGATTCGTGACGGGTTCTTAGTCGGTACACCATTAATTATCGTAGCGTCCATTTTCCTTGTTATTGCGAACTTCCCAGTGCCAGGGTATAGCGATTTTATGGCGCAATTCTTCGGCAAGGGTTGGGAAAACTCAATGGATGCCGTGATTGACTCTACATTTAGTATTTTAGCGGTTTTAGGAGCCGTTGGTATTGGGTATTCATATGCTAAACAATTAGAAAGTGATGCCATTGCAGGGGGAGTATTATCACTTGTCTGCTACCTTATCATGACTCCAAAAGTGCACCCAAAATTTGTGAATGAAGCAGGTAAAGCGTTTAGTGGATTTGCATTCTCAAACCTTGGTTCTGCAGGGGTGTTCCTAGCGATGATTACTGCGATTGTGTCAGTGAAAATCTTCGTAACGATTCAGAAAAAAGGATGGGTTATCAAATTGCCTGATGCAGTGCCACCAGCAGTTTACCATTCATTTGCAGCTTTAATTCCTAGTGCGTTTGCGATGTTCTTTGCATTTGCAATCTATCTCATCTTCTCATTAACAGAATTCCAATACGCACAAACATTTATTTATAAAGTATTACAAGCTCCATTGATGGGATTCGGTCAAAGCGTCTTCTTCGAACCATTGTATCAATTCCTATCAACACTCTTCTGGTTCTTCGGTATTAACGGGCCAGCTGTAACAAATACAGTCTTCAACCCAATCCACTTAATTTTAACAAACGAAAACTTGGAAGCGTTTAAAGCTGGACAACCATTACCAAACATCTTCACTGGACCTTTCGGAGACTTCTTCGGTAACTTCGGTGGTGGAGGTAGTACATTATCTCTTGTATTCTTAATGGTCTTCCTTGCTAAATCAGAACGAATGAAGAAACTCGGTCGATTAGCTTTAATCCCTGGTATTTTCGGTATCAATGAAATGGTTACATTCGGTTTACCAGTAGTATTAAACCCAATTATCGTGATTCCATTCTTATTAACACCACTTGTAAATATTACTTTAGCAACTCTTGCAACAATGTGGGGAATTATCCCTTATACAACAGGGGCTTCACTTCCATGGACAACGCCATTCTTCTTCTCAGGATGGTTGTCAACAGGTAGTATCGTAGCCGGATTCTTCCAAATCTTCTTGATTCTTTTAGGCTGCTTAATCTACTTCCCATTCTTCAAAGCATTGGATAACCAATACTTGAAAGAAGAAGCAGGCTCTAGCATGTTAACAGGTGATGAATTAGACGATGTTGACTTAAACGACTTATCATTTGATGATTTATAAAATTACAAAAGCATAAGTCACAAGATTTCATATCATTGGGTGGCATGCGAAAACGGATGCCACCTTTTTACATAGAAAGGGGTGAACAGATGAGAACACTATTATTATTCGACCAAGTTCAAGCAGGATACGGCGGAAAGGAACGTGGCGATACAGAATTAGGCCTTGAAAAAGGTGGGGTTGGTTCTTATTTAATGTTCAAAGACGACTTCGAAAAAGCAGGACTTACAGCGCTTGCGACGATTTATTGTGGACCAGATTATTTCCAAGCGCATAAAGAAGAAGTGATTCATAAAATCAAAAATCTGATTTTAAAAACGAAAGCAGAAGTGCTGTTTGCAGGGCCATGTTTTAACTACGGAACCTATGCGCAAATGGCGGCAGAAATTGCGTTAGCCATTCAAGATCAAACCGACTGCAAGCCTTATGTGATTTGTTCGAAAGAGAATGAAGAAACCATCGCAGCTTATAAAGATAAAGTCGTCATGCTAGAAATGCCGAAAAAAGGCGGCGTGGGCTTACGCGAAGCATTAGGCGGAGCCGTTGCCATTATTAGCGGAACAAAAGACGAAAGTGAACAACGATTTCAGTAAAAGAGGTGACAGAGAATGTGGGGTATGATTGCGACATGGAGAATGGCGCTCGAAGGAATCCAGAAGGTGACCCCGAATTTAGAAGCGGGCGGGACGGCAGGAGATGCTATTGAAGGCGCGATTAAAGAAGTGGAGGACTTCCCTTACTTTAAATCTGTTGGATATGGCGGACTTCCAAACGAAGAGATGGAAGTGGAGTTAGATGCCGCTTATTTAGATGGATCAACGTTTGATTTCGGTGCGGTCTGTGCCTTAAAACAGTTCGCCAATCCAATCTCGGTGGCGCGGGCCTTGAGTGCTTATAAAGTGAATAATGTGCTTGTCGGAGATGGAGCAGTAGCTTTTGCGAAGGCTCATCATTTCGAAGAAAAAGACATGCTGACGGACCGTGCGAAGATTCATTTCCATAATCGATTGAAAGATATTGAACGCAAACAACTCACGCCGTATGCTGGACACGATACGGTTGGTATGGTGGGATTGGACGCATCTGGAGATATGGTCGCAGGGACCTCAACGAGCGGACTCTTTATGAAGAAGCCGGGTCGTGTAGGAGATTCTCCTTTTATCGGATCTGGATTATATGTCGATAGCACGATTGGTGGCGCGACGGCGACGGGTCTTGGGGAAGACTTGATGAAAGGCGTGATTTCGTATGAAATCGTCCGTCTCATGAAAGAAGGCCTTTCTCCGCAAAAGGCGTGTGAAAAAGCCGTGAGCGACCTTGCAGAACGATTGAAGAGAACGCGTGGCGAAGCAGGAGATATTTCTGTAGTGGCCATGAATGCCAAAGGAGACTTTGGGGCAGCTTCCAATATCGAGAACTTCTCATTTGTTGTTGCCACAAGTACACTAGCGCCAACGGTATTCCGTGTGCATCCACAAAGTGATGGCACGATGCGACATGAATTAGCGACAAAAGAATGGCTTGAAGCGTATTTAGAAGAGCGCATGAAGCCGTTGGAGGTCAAAGAATGAATCAAGAAGAATGGATTGCAGAGTTGAAAGGCATTCAACCTGCACTCTTTGAAGGGCTGCGACGAATGGTCGCCATTCCAAGTATTCGAGGCGAAGCAGAAGATGGTGCTCCATTTGGCAAGGGGCCTAGACAGGCGCTTGATGAAGTGCTTGCGATTGCGAGTGAACTTGGATTTCAAACAAAGAATATCGATAACAAGATTGGATACGCACAGTACGGAGAAGACCGACCAGATGGCGCGTACTATGGCATCTTCGGGCACGTGGATGTGATGCCGCTTGGAGAAGGATGGATTTCTCCAGCGTTAGACCTTACCGTTCGTGACGGAAGACTCTACGGACGCGGCACATTGGATAACAAAGGGCCTATTCTATCGAACCTATATGCGTTATATGTGTTGAAGGAAAAGGGTGTGACCTTTGATAGACCGGTGCGGATTGTCTTTGGGACGAATGAGGAGACAGGATTTGGATGCGTGAAGCACTATTTAACGAAAGAAATTCCTCCGACATTCGGGTGGACGCCAGACTGTAAATGGCCAGTTGTCTACGGCGAACGCGGTCGTCTCAGAGTACGATTGTCTGTATCCTCGGATAAAGTGTCCGGATTGTATACATTTGCCAACGAAAAACTGCTCCATACAAACCATCGCGGGGAAGAATTGGGCATCGCCTATGAAGATAGTGACTTCGGGATGATGCAACTGAGAGGAGAAACGTTTGGAGTGGAAGACGGTCGTCATTATGTCGAATGGACGATGTGCTACCCAGCGAGTTGCACAAAAGACGAGTTGATTGAGAAAATCAATGCGCATGTACCAGAAGGTGGCGTGCTAGACGTGATTTCTCATTGGGACCCAGTGCTTTATGACAAGGATTCCGCCTATGTGCAAGCCTTGCAACAGGTGTACACGGATATCACGCAGAGCGATAGCGTTCCAGTGACGACAACGGGTGGAACCTATGCCAAAATTATTCCAAATATTATCGCGTATGGGCCAAGTTTCCCAGGGCAAAGAGATATTGCGCATTTGCCAAACGAATGGATTGGGATTAAAGACTTAGAAACAGACACGATTATTTACGGATTAGCGCTACTCGCATTGTCGCGCATGAAAGAAGGGACGTTATGACAGTAGAAGTATGTGCTGGAAGCATCGCAGACTGCCAGATTGCAGAGCGTGCTGGTGCTGACCGCATTGAATTGAATAGCGCGCTTTTCTTAGGAGGATTAACCCCAAGCATCGGAAACTTGCAAAAAGTGCTCGATTCTGGAGTGAACCTTCCGATTGTGTGCATGGTTCGTCCTCGTGGCGCAGGCTTTTGTTACACGAAGGAAGAATTCGAGAGCATGCTCATCGATGCAAAACTTTTATTAGAAGCGGGTGCGAAAGGATTAGCGTTTGGATTTCTATTAGAAGACCGGACGATTGACTGGAACCGTACGAAGCAGATGATTGAGTTGTGTCAGAAATATCATGCCGAGAGTGTGTTCCATAAGGCGTTTGACCTTGTGCCGGATGTGAATAGTGCTATCGAGGGCTTAATCAAACTTGGATGCACGCGCATTTTAACAGGGGGACAACAGGCGCACATTGAAAAAGGAATTCCGCTCTTAAAAGACTTGCAAGCTCGCTACGGAAGTCAGATTGAACTGCTTTGTGGCGGCGGTGTTACCAAAGAAAATGTACAACACTTAATGCAGGAGACGGGGATTTCGCAAATCCATGGAACGTTTAAGACGTGGAAGACGGATCCGACGACTGCAGGCGAGGGGCTCAGCTATGCCTATCATGAAAATGGAGATTACGAACAGACGGATGAAGCGTTGTTGAAAGAAGTAGTGGCGCTTGTTCGTGGACAGGAGGAAACGAAATGAGTAAACGATTGTTAAATTGTGTGGCCAGTGATTTCAGAAAAATGACAGGAAAAGAATTGAAAAAGGCGATTGAAGCTGCAGAAGGAAGAACGGTGTGCTGTGAAACGGTATGCTCACGTCCAACGATGCTGAATGAATTATCGAACGCAGAAATCGCAAAGGCGTTCGGTGGAGACATGGTGCTCTTGAACGGGTTTGACTGTATTGATCCACTGATTTATGGTGCTGAAGAAAGTGAAAATCCAGTCCAACGCGCCAAAGAACTGAGTGGATTGCCAATCGGGGCGAACTTGGAGCCAGTGGATATGAATGCAGAAATGCTAGAAACACGTATCGAAATCTCACCAGGGCGTCAATGTACGGTAGAAACAGTGAAACGTGCGGAAGAACTTGGCCTTGACTTTATCTGCTTAACGGGAAATCCAGGGACAGGGGTAACGAATGAAACGATTGAAGCGTCTCTTTCCATGGTGAAACAACATTATTCAGGGCTTGTAATTGCTGGAAAGATGCACGGGGCAGGCTCGAAGGAACCTGTGATGAACGTGGACATCGCGAAACGTTTCATTAAAGCAGGGGCCGATGTGATTCTTGTTCCAGCGGTTGGAACGGTGCCAGGGTTTACAGACGTAGAACTGGTGGAAATTGTGAAAGTGGCGCATGCCAACGATGCACTCGTGCTTTCTGCAATCGGAACAAGCCAAGAAGGTTCTTCAAGAGAAGTCATCGAACAAATTGCTATCCGTAATAAAGTTGCCGGTGTGGATATTCAACATATCGGGGACGCAGGATACGGCGGTTTAGCGACAGTGGAAAATATTTACGCATTGTCAGTTGCGATTCGAGGAATTCGTCATACAGTAGCTCGTATGGCACGCTCAGCGGTTCGATAAGAAGGAAAAAAAGAACAGCACACTAGCTTAAGGCTGGTGTGCTGGTTTTTTGTGTTCTGGCGTTCTGCCTGTGAAGTTGAGTTCGGTCTCGTATCCTAGTAGTTGAGTTCGCAAAAGCAGAGACTCAAGCCTTTCTTGCTTTGTCCGCACGACTTTACAAGTCGCTTACGGCAAAGCTCGAACCGTCATCGTCTCTGAGCGCTTTTGCTCACATCCTAGTTGTTTTGTAAATCTTCCACTTCCGCGACTGAGTAGTCTTTCTTTTCGAGGTTGTCGATGATTTGTTGTAGGGTGTCTTTTGTTACGCCTGCTGGCAATGTCACCAAGATACGACGTAAGCTTTTATCTTTCTCAGTATCGATGGTCATTACGTTCGCGATAGAAGCATACTTGTTAATGACTTTAGAGATATTCGCAAGTGCGCCTTTTTCACCGCCAGAGATGATGGTTAATACGTAAGAACCGTTTTTCACGTTCCATGATTCTTGAAGCATGCCAAGTAAGCTGCTGTGTGTCAAGATTCCGTAGAAACGTTGTTGTTTATCTAATACGGCAATGTAAGGTAATTCTTTAATCGTGAAGAACACTTTGAAGAAAGAGCTATCCACGCTGATGAATTTAGTCGAGTTTTTAATTAAATGAGTAACTGGAAGACTCATATCTCCACCGTTTGCTTTGTGGCGATAGATATGCATTTTATAAATATTTCCTCTAAAGAACGTTTCCGTTTCATCTAATACAGGAACACAGCGGTACCCTGATTCTTCTAAAATCTTAATCGCTTCTTCTAACGTGCATGATTCTTTAACGACCGTTAGACTCTTTTTTGGAACTACAAGAGATTTTAATAACATACTCATTCCTCCTTGAGATTGGTTTCACTACAATAGTACCACTTTTTAGGCAAATTGTAACTAGAAAAGTTAGGAAACGATGAGAAAATGGAAAGAATCTATCTGAAAAATGCATTAGAAAGGGTTTTAAACATTAAAGAACCATTACAAAACAGTACTAAATCTTGATTTTTCAAAAAAAACTGATATGATATCTCTATACCATTCATAGAATAGGTAAAATCTATAGTTAAAAGGGGTTAACAAAATTATGACAGCTGATTCAGATGGGAGTTCGCTGGGAGTCCAGATCTTAATCATTGTATTATTAACTGCATTAAATGCATTTTTTGCCGCAGCGGAGATTGCGTTCGTGTCTATCAACCAAGGGAAAATGGCACAAAGAGCGCAAGAAGGAGATAAAAAAGCAATTAAAGTAATGCGCTTGTTAGAGAATTCAGATGAATTTCTCGCAACAATTCAAGTAGCGATTACGTTTGCAGGATTCTTCTCGAGTGCGTCTGCCGCAACAAGTTTCTCTTCACGAATCCAACCATTATTAGGAAACATTCCTGGAGCCGAAACATTTGCATTAATTATTGTGACGGTCGTTCTATCATACCTCACTTTAGTTTTTGGGGAATTATATCCAAAACAAGTGGCGTTACAAGTGGCAGAACCGATTGCATTAAATACTGCAGGAATTATTTTGTTTGTCAAAAAGATCTCAAAACCATTCGTTTGGATTTTGACGTTCTCAACAGGATTATTAAAACGAATGACACCAATTGAATTTACTAAGGTGGAAGAAAAATTAACACGAAGCGAGATGAAGTCTCTACTTGCCAATAGCCGTAACGACGGAGCGATTGATATTTCCGAGTTTGCGATGATGCAAGGGGTACTTTCTCTAGATACGAAGCTTGCTCGTGAAGTGATGGTTCCTCGTACGGATACGTTGATGCTTGATGTCGACGATGAGTTAGCGGAGAACTTAGAGATTATCTTGAATTGCTCCTATTCACGTCTTCCTCTTTACGAAGAAGATAAAGATACGGTTATCGGGGTCGTTCACGTGAAAGATGTCTTCCGTGCTGCAAGAGAGCAAGGATTTGACAATATTGACTTACGTGCCTTAGCGCATGAGCCAGTATTCGTTCCATCAACGATTTTCGTGGATGATTTATTAGTAGAATTTAGAAAAACTCGTCAACACTTAGCGGTATTAAAAGATGAATACGGCGGGGTTGAAGGGATTGTTACATTAGAAGACTTGATTGAAGAAATCGTCGGAGATATCGAAGACGAATACGACGAAGAAGAAAAAGAAGTCGTAGAAATCGACGAAAACAATTCGGTGATTGATGCCGGAATGTCGCTCGACCGATTCAATCAAATTTATCAAACGTCATTAGAGTCTGATGAAGTGGACACAATGGCGGGTGCAATTATCGAGAAGCTTGGCTACTTCCCAGATGATGATGAGGTAGTGAAAGTGAGATTCGAAGGGTATCTGTTACAACCGACAGAAACCGAGAATGATCGTATTCGTAAGATCCATGTCATAAAACTTTCTGAGGAAGAACTCGAGCAGATTCGTGCTGAAGAAGGCGAAACAGACGAAACCTATGAAGATAATGACTAATCAAAGGAGGGGGCAACCCCTCCTTTTTTTGTGTGCTGAAAGTGCTAAAAATAATAAAAGTAGACTTGCGTCTATCTTTCAGATTCCTCGGATGTCTTCATAATAGTCATAATGGGGCACCGGATTGAGCCAAGGTCTCCAATCATACCAAGCTTCAAACTGCCTCTAGGAAATGAATTTCCAGAGTCAGTAATTCACATTGGTTGCACTTCCCCAATACGACTATTATGGAATCCGGGAATCTTCCAGATAGACTATTTTTTTGAGTATACAAAGAAGAAGGGAGCCGCCTTTGTATGTTTATAAAAATGAGTCTTCTTTTCGTAAAGGGAAAGGTGCTTGGAACTTTGGGGAGTTTTGTGCATGGTTTATGAGGATGTTTAAACCGATAGAAAGAAATGATATACTTTCAGTGAGGAGGTGGGGTTGTTGAAAATCATTTTAAAAGAGGACATTGAGCTGTATCGTTATTTGATTGCTAAGGCGACATTTTTACAAACGCATAAAGAGTACCGATTGGTGGAATCCTTCTTAGATAGTAATTGTTTTTTAGTAGCCAACCGCAAAACAAGAGAGAAAGTGTTTGTGTCGCTGTTTAAACAACCGACGAAAGAATCGATTGACCTAGAGTGTAAAAAGGTTGTATATATTCAAAATGCGAATACGAAGATTCCGGAAGGGTTTGACGTAGAAAAGGCGGATAAAGAGTTCAATGACCAACTCGCCAAGAATATTCGACTGGGTTTTTTAGCACCAGATCAGTTAGTCGAGCAGTTTCAAGGGGTCTTTAAAGAAGACGTTGAGACGTATTTTAATAAGGCAGAAGCAGCAATTCGAGAAGAGCGGCAAGTTTTTGTGAAGTACTATGCCAAGGAAACCATTGATGAGAATCCGTATCAGGTGGTGGAAGGGAATGTGTCCTTTAGCCATCCGAAGCATTTCAATGACCCGTTTGACTGTAATTGCTACTACGCGGATGGTCATTCGATGATGGATTTCTTCCGAGTATTTTGCTTTACGCACGCTGCAGATAATATTTTAATGTGGTCTTATTACGCCAATAGTCACGCGGGTTATGCGCTTGAGTATTCATATGCGAGTCTTTTGGATAAAATCCATTCCTTGAAGGTAGACGGACTCTGTGTATACGGCCCGGTGGAATATATTGATAAACGTCCGAACACGAGAAGCAATAGCAATCAATTCTCGTATTCGAATCTGAATTTCTATATTAAGGCGACCTTTGCAAAATTCAAAGAGTGGCAACACGAGAGAGAATACCGTATCGTGTGCATTTTGGATGAAAACACAGAAGACGCCCGAGAAGTTCTGGGAGATTGGGTGGTCATTCCACAAGTGGATGTCGTGCAAGGCTACGCTGGATGTAACAATGCAAAAATCAAAGTAAAGGCGCAGTACCCCGTCCGAAAATTAGAAAAAGATATATTGAATTATCAACTAAAATAAGTAGTCGTCATTTGAAAATTATCAAAAAGGAGTATGACAATGAAAAAAACAAAAAAATTATTAGGGATGCTTCTAGCGTTAATGTGTGTAGTTGTTTTTGCTGCATGTGGAAACCTTGGAGCAGAAGAAGTCGCACAGTATGATTTAACATCCCAGGGAATAAAGGTACTGTCTAATAAAGGGAACGTCTATTATATTGGTAGAGGCGTTCAAATGGAGAATTACGATAAATTTACCGAATCTCTAACGAAATATATTGAAAATGTGAAACAAGTAGTATCTTCAGAAGTTTGGATTGATAATAATAACGATTTGTATATCGGAGAAGGTGGCGAACCGAAAAAAATCGGTAGCAATATCGTTATGGCATCCGGAACTCAAATGGGACTCTTAGCAGTTGATAAGGATGGTTACTTGTATGCTTATGGGATAAAACCATATAATGGATTCGACAAAGATTTCAAAGAATTAACGAAAATTGAAGATGTTAAAGATGTCGTCAAAGTATCATCGATGGGAGATTCAGCTTGGAGATTCTTTACGTTAACGAAGGACGGAACTGTTTATTTTAAGCAGTATGACGGGGAATTTACAAAGATAATGGATAATGTGAAAGATATTCAAGGTAGCTATTTTATTGATAAACAGGATGTTGTATATCTTTGGAATACTAAGGGTATCGTTAAGATGGCTCCAAAGCTACAAATCAATTTGCAAAAAGATATAGCAAATACCGTGCTTCTTGAGAATAATACGATCTCGTATTATGCAGGGATCGGAGTAAAGTTTGATAAGGATGATTCGAAGATAGAGCAGCTCTATAATCATTATCCTAAAGATATCAAACAGGTGCTGTTCGTTAATTATCCAGGAGACTCGAAAGAAGACAGGGTTATCAATCTAAAATTAGTATATGTAAATACAAAAAATGAAATTGTTCTGTACGGAGTGCACAATGTTTATGACGCAGAAGGGACAGTGGATGTCAATACAAAAGTGTCAAGGAGTTTAGACGACGTGTCTAAGATTTGGGAATTTATTCGAAATCCGGAAAAGAATTAATAAGCGTTCCTTATGATCCCTACTATGAAGATATCCGTAAAGATTTTAAATCATCATTTATAAAGAAAAAAACAGACTTAAAACCAACCTTTTACAAGGGAGATTTTAAGTCTGTTTTTATTTTTGTAGCATTTTGAATGGATTTAGTTTCTCGAACAGTGGAATCAATAAGATCCAGAATACGACATTTCCGATGGCGTGGTACGTATCGAATAGAACGCCGTTTAAGTAGTAAATCCAGAAGTTCAGACCGGGCATGCAGTATACCCAGAAAATCGAGATAATAAAGCCATATAAGTAGCCCATAAGTCCTGCAAAGATTGGAAAAAGAATCCAAGCTAGGCGCGGGAATTGTTTTCTTTTTCTCCACAACGGACGAAGAAGCAATGCACAAGTGCAGACGAGGGCAAAACTAATCATCTGATAGAGCGTCCACGGCCCCATTCCTACTAAAAGGTTGGAAATCAACATGGAGATGCTCCCAATAGCAACACCGTACAAAAGGCCAAGCTCTAGCGTAATCCAAATGACCACAACGGTAATCGGTTGAACATTTGGAAGTGAGAGAAGTCCAAGTCTTCCAATCACGCAAAAGGCTGATAGTAGGGCGATAAGGGTGATTTTTTTAGTTGAATTGACCATCGGACTATTGAAGTTTATTGAGTTTCCAGTCGATGACGTCGCCTGCTTTTAGGATGACTTCTTTTGCACCGACAGGGCTCATCGTACCGTTCACGTCGAATAACCAGTATTTGTTTTCGGCTGGGACTTGTTCCACACCGTTAATAGAAGAGATAAAGCCGTCTTTCTCAACGATTTTTAGTTGTGCTTTCATCACGTCTAGAAGATTATCGCCTTCTTTGAAGGTAAGGGTGAACGGGCTACCTTCAATGGCTTGTCCGTCTTTTGTGATGTTGAGTGTCGCTGTTGTCGATTGCGCTGCAGTTGTTGCAGTGGTTGTTTCCGTAGTCGTTGTTGTCGTTGGGGCTTGTCCACACGCTGTTAAGAAGAGTGCAGTCGCCAAAATTCCAATAATTTTTTTCATGAGAATCTCCTTTAGGCTATTTTAATCAGCCCTCATTCTAACAATCTTCATAAAACTTGTAAAGGACTTTTTGCCAAAAACAATAGAAAAGACTTTGCATTTGTGATAAAAATGGTATACTAAAGTGTAATTAATTTTTAGGAGGAATGTTATGGAACACACGAGTGAGTTCAATACAAAACTTGAAAAAGCATGTCAAAAAAAGGAGGCACTTTTTGACGAGAGTAAAATGCGTTATGCACTACGTTCAATGTTTGCAGGTGCATTTTTAACGATGAGTACAGCTGCAGGAGCTCATGCAGCACAAATTATAGCTGGATTAAACCCTGCGCTAAGTAGATTTACTTTTGCATTTATCTTCACTTGGGGATTAGTTTATGTTGTATTTTTAAATGGAGAGTTAGCTACTTCAAATATGATGTTCTTAACAGCGGGAGCTTATCAAAAGCATATTAAATGGTCTAAAGCAATTGCTATTTTATTCTATTGTACGCTATTTAATTTAGTTGGGGCCATGTTTATAGGAGCGTTATTCGCAAATAGTTCAGCATTTAACGGAATCAATGCAAATGAATTCATAGCAAAAGTTGCTGAATTGAAATTGTCTCGTTCAAACGAACTAATTTTATTAGAAGGTATTTTAGCAAATGTCTTTGTTAACGTAGCAATTCTTTCGTTTATTTTAATCAAGAGTGAAGAAGCTAAATTATGGATTGTTATTTCTGCAATTTTTATGTTCGTTTACCTAGTAAATGAACACGTAGTGGCGAATTTTGCATCGTTCTCTATCGTGAAATTCTCACCCGTTGGAAACTCAATCGATGCCTTGAATTGGCTAAATATTATTCGTCATTGGTCAGTATCATTTGTTGGGAACTGGATTGGTGGAGGAATCTTAATCGGGTTAGCTTATGCATTCTTAAACCGTACAAAAACTTCATATGTTGATTAATCAAAAATGAATATTGTAAAGGAAAAGAACCGCCATAGAGAAAATGGCGGTTCTTTTTTGGGTGTATTTATCTTTTTAGGTTGGATGTCTCACATCCGGAGTTGAACTCGAAAAGGCAGAAACGACGTCCACTTCGACAAATATCCGCACAACTGCAAGCAGTCCCTTGCGTTATTTGTCTCCAGTGATTCGTTTCTAAGCGCCTTTTCTCGTATCCTTGTTAGAACGGTCTCTTGCTTTTGTTTTCGAAGCCTAATAGGATGTCTGGGAATTCTTGGCTTACTGCATAGAAGAATGGTTGTAGTAAGTCATCTGTTTCGTCCCCAACGTTCTTAATGAGTAGAGAAGTTTTCTTTCTACGGTATGATTTGTCGTTCGTTAGAAGGATTAATTGAGAAGTACGGCTAACCGTCATTCCGTAAGATTTTTGAGTGTAAATGTAGTGGTAAATTCGCTCAGCTTTTGTTAAGTCGTATACTTGGAAATTCTTGTATGTCGCAAGTAGGTGGTGTTTGTATAAAACGATTCCTAATTGATTATCAACATAAGTAGCATCTTCTAATACAGAATCCATAGAGTAGTTTAATTCTGGATAAGCACTGTATAATTCGTTATACGCTTTGTCTTCCCCTTTACGTGTTGCAAAAGCACTGTAGAAGAATACAAGAGCAATAATTCCAGCAATACCAGCAACGATATACGCGAATTGACGGTCTTTGTCAAATTCGTAAACAGATACGTAATATTCTGTTTCTGCTAGTTTTGAAATGTTTTCGTTCTCGCTAATGGTTGCTTTAAATTCAGAAGTGTAGTTACGGACAGCACCGTCTGCACCTGATTTACGCATTTTAGCTGCTACGATGACAGGGTTTGCTACAAGATCATCGGTTGATTTTAATTTTTCAATTAATTTATCGCCCTCTTTAACTTCGAGACTTGCATATCCAAAGTCATCGTTATCTGTTTTAGTGAACTCGATTAAGTATAATTTTGTACCTCCATCGATAGTAGCGATAGGATTTTCTGCGTAGCCTGTAATTTTAACAGCAGTAACAGCTTCGTCTTTCATTGGGACTTCACCGAAGATGTTCCCTTTATTGTATAAATTGTCGGCTGTTTGGTAGAACTGGAAGAATCCTAGCGCTCCAAGAGCAACGATGATGGAAAGAACTCCAGCGATAATGAGGCCGACAAAGCCTTTAGTATTGCGTTTTTCAATCATGATTATTCTCCTTTAATATGGGTTGTATGATAGATATAATATACCACAAACAATTTTGAACTGCAAAATAAATTTTTCACTTTAATGGAGAGAATTTATTGGATTTGCGTATAAAAAACCGACCCGCATTGCGAGTCGGTTTGGTGGTTTTAGCTTCTGTCTTTCTGCCTAGTCGAGCTCGGGCTCACATCCTTGTGAAGTCGAGCTCGCCATCGCAGAAATGGCGTGCGTTTCCCGAAACGTCCGCAGAACGTTTCACGTTCCTTCCGGCGTTCCGGTCCAACGTTCCATTTCTGAGCGCGATGTCTCACATCCTGTAGTTGAACTCGAAAAGGCAGAAACGACGTCCACTTCCCAGAATAGCCGCACGACTGCAAGCAGTCCTTTGCGTTATTCTGGTCCAGTGATTCGTTTCTAAGCGCCTTTTCTCGCATCCTTAATTAGAATGGTCTATTATTTTCATATCCTACTGCTACGTTAGGGAATTCTTGGGCCACAGTTTGGAAGAATGGTTGTAAGAAGTCATCGGTTTCTTCCCCAATATTATGAATGGCAATCTTCGTTTTCTTACCACGGTATGATTTGTCATCTGATAAGAAGATAAGGAATGAATCAATGTTTGTTGTCACTCCATATTTCTTGTGTGTTACTTGATAGTGGTAAACGCGATTTGCTTTTGTGATGTCGTATACTTCTAATCCGCTCCAAGTAGTGAAGAAGTGGTTCTTGTAGATGTATACAAACATTTCATCGTCGACATAAGTTGCATGTGTTTTTAATAAATCCAAGTTGTCACGTAATTCTGGGTAAGCAGCGTAAATTTCATCGTAAGCCGCACTAACTTTTCTACGTTTCCAGAAGGCTAAACCAACAAATACAAGACCTGCGAGTGTAAGACCAGCAGCGATGATTAATTGAGTTTTTTGAGTAGATGATTTGTCAGAAATAGATAAGTAGTCTCTATATTCAATCTCTTGTTCAATTAAATTATAGCTTTTGAAACCATTGAGCATAAGATCATCGTAGTTTTTAATAGCTCCTTTGTTTCTAGAAGAGTCCACAAGGGTAACGGCCATTATCTCAGGGTTATCTGGTAAAGTACTATTCTTTGCAACTAATTTTTGAGCAGTCTCTTTATCGAGTTCAAGACCTACATAAGCGTATTTTTTTTGGCCATTTGACTCTTTACCTTCATCTTCATACTCAATAATGTATACGTATGAACTTCCTTTATCCACTGTAATTACAGGGTTAGCTGTAATTTGTGTAATTTTGACAGCCAGTTGTTCGCCATCCTTTGCAGAATAGTGAGTAAAGAATTTATTGTCCTTTACCAATGTATCAACGTCTACTTTCTTGAGAGCGAAGAAAGCAAGGACAGCAGCTGCAATTAATAAAATTACTCCGAAATAAAA
>NZ_JAPWBS010000009.1:0-55065 GCF_041433575.1 Granulicatella sp. 20925_1_28 | reverse complement strand
ATTAAATATACAATGCACCCATAGCTCAATTGGATAGAGTACTTGACTACGAATCAAGCGGTTACAGGTTCGACTCCTGTTGGGTGCATTTTTTACTTACGGGAATTAGCTCAGCTTGGTAGAGCACTTGGTTTGGGACCAAGGGGTCGTAGGTTCGAATCCTGTATTCCCGATACGTAAACAAATGAGGAAGCTAGACATTGTGTCTAGCTTCTTTTTTTATCAAAAAATGCAAGATGATTGGCAAAAGTCGCATTCTTTTGTATAATTAAAGTCAAATATAGTCAAGGTAAAAGGAGGAAGATGAATGCAAAATCAAAATCAAAATATGTCGGATTTGATTGAAAATTACTTAAAGAATGTACTGCATAAGAATGAAACAGTTGAAATCAGACGCAGTGAGATTGCAGACCAATTCAATTGTGTACCTTCCCAAATTAATTACGTGATTAATACCCGCTTTACCATTCAACAAGGCTATGTCGTTGAAAGTAAACGCGGTGGCGGTGGTTATATCCGCATTATGAAAGTGAATCTAGTGGACGAGATGGATATCTTAAATGCATTAGGTGATCTTGTTCCTGAAGAACTTTCAGCTCGAGAAGGCAATCATTTATTACAAAACTTATATGAAAATGAGCTGATTACTAAACGTGAGGCGCAAATGATGTCACTCATGATGGAGAAAGATACATTCCCTTCAAACGTAAAGAATGCTGCAGAGATTCGTAGTAATATGATGAAGAAATTAATCGACAATTTGAAATACCGTTAAACAGAAAGGAATAAACGCATGAGTGAAATTTTTACACCAAAAGCAAAGAGTGCAATGGTATTAGCCGCAAGAGAAGCCATCCTGTTCAAACACCAAGCCGTGGGAACAGAGCACTTACTATTAGGATTAATCCTTGAACAAGAAGGCATCGCGGGAAATGTGCTTCGCGGGGCAGGGTTGACTGCGGAAATCGTTCGTTCTGAAATCGAGTCACTCACAGGATATGGTTCAAACCGTAAGCAAATGGATCCGTACTTAATGCCTTATTCACCAAGAGCGAAGAAAGTGATTCTATCGGCAACCGATGAAGCCAAACGCCTCGAAGTGCCACAAGTCGGAACAGAGCACTTACTATTAGCCTTATTACGTGAAGAAGTATTAGCGACGAAGATTCTCCGTGATAACCAAATTGACCCTCAAGAGTTGATGAAAGAAATCTACGGTAAAATCGGAATTCAACCTTCAAACGCAGGTTCTAAGAGAAAAGCACGTCAAGAGTCTTCACAAGATGGAACTCCTACATTAAACAGCTTAGCGCGTGACTTAACTGAATTAGCTCGTGAAGGCAAAATCGACCCAGTTGTTGGTCGCGAAGATGAAGTGCGCCGTATTATCCAAATCATTAGCCGTCGTACGAAAAATAATCCTGTCCTCGTTGGGGAACCAGGTGTTGGTAAGACAGCCATCGTTGAAGGCTTAGCACAACGCATGGTGAGCGGAGAAGTTCCAGAAGAAATCGCCGAAAAACGTCTCATGATGTTAGACATGGGTGCGGTTGTTGCGGGAACAAAATACCGTGGTGAGTTCGAAGAGCGCATGAAGAAAATCTTGGACGAAGTATACCGTGAACAAGATGTCATTCTCTTTATCGATGAGTTGCATACTCTTATC
Organism: Granulicatella sp. 20925_1_28; assembly: GCF_041433575.1. Classification (NCBI taxonomy): domain Bacteria; kingdom Bacillati; phylum Bacillota; class Bacilli; order Lactobacillales; family Carnobacteriaceae; genus Granulicatella; species Granulicatella sp. 20925_1_28. The sequence continues at coordinate 53,399 of NZ_JAPWBS010000009.1, read as the reverse complement.
GGTGCAGGTGGGGCAGAAGGCTCTATCGATGCTTCAAATATCTTAAAACCAGCGCTTGCTCGTGGTGAAATCCAAGTCATCGGTGCGACTACTCTTGATGAATATCAAAAATATATCGAAAAAGACGCAGCCTTAGAACGTCGTTTTGCCTCTGTTCATGTGAATGAACCTAGCGCAGACGATACAGTCGAAATCTTAAAAGGCCTTCGCAAACGTTATGAAGACCACCACCGTGTGGAAATTACAGACGCAGCGATTGAAGCAGCCGTTCAATTATCGGTTCGTTATATTACGTCTCGTAAATTACCAGATAAAGCCATCGACTTGATGGACGAAACAGCAGCCAAAGCCCGTCTAGATCGCAGTGGTAAACACTCTCCGCTTCAAAAACTCGAAGTAGAAGTGGCAGAACTTGCTCAGAAGAAAGACGACGCGATTCGTGAGCAAAAATTCGAAGAAGCAGCTCGTTTACGCAAAAAAGAACAAGCCAAACGTGACAAACTTGAAAAACTACGCCAAAAAGTAGAAGTTGAAGCCAAACGAGAATTTGTTGCGGCGATTACGGATGAAGATATCGCAGAAGTCGTATCGCAATGGACTGGAATTCCATTAAAACAAATGGAGAAAAAAGAAAGCGAACGTCTCGTTCATCTTGAAAAAGAATTGCACCAACGCGTGATTGGACAAGAAGAAGCCGTATCAGCGGTAGCTCGTTCGATTCGCCGTGCTCGTAGCGGATTGAAAGATCCAAAACGTCCAATCGGTTCATTCTTATTCCTTGGACCTACTGGGGTTGGTAAGACAGAGTTAGCGAAAACATTAGCGGAAGCGATGTTTGGCGACCAAGACGCTCTCGTTCGTATCGATATGTCTGAATACATGGAGAAACACGCTGTTAGCCGTTTAGTCGGTTCACCTCCAGGATACGTTGGATTCGATGAAGGTGGACAATTAACAGAGAAGATTCGTAACAAACCTTACTCTGTCATTCTATTAGATGAAATCGAAAAAGCACATCCAGATGTATTTAACATTTTGTTGCAAGTCTTAGACGATGGCCATCTAACGGATTCGAAAGGACGTAAAGTCGACTTCAGAAATACGATTCTTATCATGACATCAAACCTTGGGGCAACGGCTCTAAGAGATGAAAAAGCAGTTGGATTCGGTGCGAAAACGGTCCAACATGACCATACGGCAATGGAAAAACGCATCCGTGAAGAGTTGAAGAATGCGTTCCGTCCTGAGCTATTGAACCGTATCGATGAAATTATCGTCTTCCATAAATTGACGAAACCTGAATTACGTCAAATCGTTCAATTGATGACAAAAGACATTAAGACGCGTCTTGCAGAACTCAATATCGAATTGAAATTCACTTCAGGGGTGATCGACCTAATCGCAGAAGAAGGATTCGATCCAGAATACGGAGCACGTCCAATTCGTCGCGCGATTCAAAAGAAAATCGAAGACCCACTTAGTGAAGCACTCCTCAGTGGAGAAATTCGCTTCGGGCAAAAAGTGACAATCGGTTCTCAAAAAGGAAAAGTGACGATTAAAGAAACAAAAGTCGCTCCTAAAAAAGAAGCCGTTAAAGCATAAAAAGTATAAGAATAGCCACTTCTATGTTGAATAGAAGTGGCTATTTTTTAGTAACTTTGTTTTTGTAAGAGTAGGTGGCAGAGCGTGAGGTCATTCATGTCTTTGACGTTCAGCCCTGTTTGTTCCGCAAAACGATCGATGCGATATTGCAAAGTATTGCGGTGTAAGAAGAGTTTTTGGCTCGCCTTTGAGACATTTCCATGAGCGTCCCAGAGCGCTTCAATCAGTTCTTTTACTTCGTCTTCGCTTAATAAGAGAATCAACTCGTCGGCAATCGGTGCGATATCAACCAAAGCGTTGGCAATCGCCCATAACATCACTGGCGCAAATTCCAAACTCGAGCGCTTGTGTGAATGCATTAAGTATTCCACGAAGAGCGCTTTTTCTGCTTGATAGAGAAGCGGCACAGGGCTTGACGTTGCCCAGCGGTTCCCGATAAAGAGTTGTAATTCCACGGCAAAGTCATCTTCAATGGCGGATTGCACTTCAAAGAGCGTGCTTGCTAGCGATGTTGCGACTTCCGGGTTCACAACCAGCGTGTAATGATGGCGGAAGTTTTTGAAGACGGCAAGGGTCCCAACCGTTAAGTTCTCGACGAACTCCAACCAGTCTTTTTCTTGAAAGACGCCTTCTTGCTTTGGAAATACCGCCAAGTGTACGCATTGGATATACGCAGTTGGAGTGGGCAGTGCGCCTTTTCCTTCTAAGTACGCTAGCCAAGGATGCGTTGGGATTGAAGATTTTGTTGGTTGTGTATTTAAGGTTTCGATGAGGAATCGTTCGCGCTCAGTTAAGCTCGATTCTAAGAGATAAATCACTTCACCATTCAACGTTACAGGAACAGTGTCTTGACCGTTTTCTCCAAGAAGAGCATCCGGGAACAATTCTTTCCAAGTCTTTTTCATAAGAACTCCTTTTTTAAAAGTGTTTGCCTCTTAAGTATACACGTTTGATAACTAGGATGAAAGTTAATTAAATGATTACTAAAAAATAAGATATTCTTCGGAGTTAAAACATGATATTATTTTACTTAGTAAGAATTAAAGGAGAGTAAATATGAATGAGATAAATTCAGCATTAATTGGTGCAATAGCAACTTTGAGTGGAACATTTGTTGCGTATGTGGCTTTAAAAGCAGCGTATAGACGTTCTTTAGATTTAGAATCTAAGTGGAGAGAATTTTTATTTAAAGCAGCCAGTGCGGAGAAGATAACTATGCATGAGGTGCATATATTGAGAACGGCACTTAGGTATAAGGAAAAGACAAATCCTATTGAGAATTCGTATGACTGGCTTTCAAAAAAAATAATAGAATTTTGTAACCATTTAAATCTTAAATACTATACAATATCTAAAAATTCTGAAAAAATAGATCTAACTTATGGGGAACAAGAAGTTGTTCGTATATTTATTAGATGTGTATTGAAACATCATTGGGAGGTTAATCAATTTGGTTTGTGTAAAATGATTAATCTTTTCATACAAAAAATAATGAATAAGAATAAAATTAATAATAAAGAAATAGAATATGTTCGCGAAACGTTACAACAAGCAAAACGAGTTTATGATTATCGACCATCGATAAGTACTGATAAGAAATTTGATTTTAGTTAAGTAATTCAAACTATCTATTTATAAAGAAATTCGGTAGAATAGGACATATAGTCAATATAAGGGGGATACGAAATGTCAACAGAATGGTCATTAAAAGAATTATACCCTTCATTTGAAAGTGAAGAGTTTCAACGTGACTTTGAACGTTTTTCAAACTTTAGAGAGGTATTCAACGGCTTAATGCTCGAAGATAACTTAGAGTCAATCAAAGCGGCAATCGCAGCACTAGAAGAGTTCAGCGTCTTAAGCAGCCGTCTTGGAAACTACATTAATTTAACATTAACAGCCAACACAACAGACGAAACAGCGAATAAATACCGTACTTTATTCGGTAATGCGTATGCTGCGTTAAACAGTGCGTATACAAAAGTCTACAAATTTATCGGAAGCGTGGAAACTGATATCACAGCCGACGAAAATCTAAAAGACTACGAATTCTACTTTGCAGAAGCAAAACAACAATACAAACATCTATTATCAGATGAATTAGAAGATGTGATTGCGAAATTCTCTATCAGCGGTGGAGACGGTTGGGAACAACTCTTCGAAGCGATGACTTCCGGCGTTGAAGGCGAATTTAAAGGCGAAAAAGTAACGCTTAGCGAAATTCGTAATATGGCGTATGATGCGGATGCAGCGGTTCGTAAAGAAGCGTACGAAACAGAATTGAAGATGTACGATACCATCAAAGAACCAATCGCATTTGCTTTAAACAATATTAAACAACAAGTATTAACAGAAACAAGCTTACGTGGATTCGAATCACCACTCGCACAAACATTAGAAGCATCTCGTATGTCTCGTCAAACATTGGATGCACTTCTTGAAGCGATTCGCGAATATTTACCACAATTCCGCGCTTACTTGAAACATAAAGCTTCTCTCTTAGGTCATGAAAATGGATTACCATTCTACGACTTATTTGCACCAATCGGAGAAAGCTCACGTCGTTTCACGATCGAAGAGTCGAAAGAATTCTTATTAGAAAACTTCAAAGGCTTCTCAGAAGATTTAGCACAGATGACAAAAGAAGCTTACGAAAACAACTACATCGACTTCTTACCACGTAAAGGAAAAGTGGGGGGCGCGTTCTGTAGCAACCTACCATTCATCAAACAATCACGTATCTTAACAAACTTCTCTGGTTCATTAAGCGACGTTGTAACGATTGCGCACGAATTAGGACATGCGTACCACGGTTTACACATCGAAAACCACCGTGTATTAAACCAAGAGTACTCAATGCCTGTTGCTGAAACGGCGTCAACTTTCAACGAAAATATCGTGATGAACACAGTGATTAGCGAAGCAAGCGATGCTGAAAAAGTAGCCTTACTTGAATCACAATTACAAGATACAACACAAATCATCGTGGACATCTACTCTCGTTACTTATTCGAAGCCTCTGTATTTGAAAACCGTGAAAAGAGCTTCATGTTCTCGAAAGATTTAGAACAATTAATGTTGGATGCGCAAAAAGAAGCATACGGCGATGGATTAGATCCAGACGCAATGCATCCATATATGTGGGCTTGCAAACCGCACTACTACAGCAGCGGCTTAAGCTTCTACAACTTCCCATACGCATTCGGAGGATTGTTCTCTAAAGGTTTATATGCCATCTATCAAGAGCAACCTGAAGGATTCGTTGAGAAATATCAAGAGTTATTGCGTGCGACAACAGTGACTTCTGCGGAAGATACTGCGAAGGTGTTGGGCGTGGATGTGACGGACAGCGCATTTTGGAAGAAAGCATTGGCGCAAGTTGCCGATAACATCGAGCAGTTCATTGCTTTAACTCCGGTAAAAGCATAAAAACATCTTGCGATGTTTAGTCCAATCCGTTGGAATAAAACAAAATCATTAATAGTGCTATAAAGTACTTCGAGCCCTTTCGGATATCTTCATAGCAATCATTATAGCTGTACCGGGCTGAGCCTTACGTCTCAGCTCCTATCGAGCCTCAAAGTGACTCTAGGAAATAAATTTCCAGAGTCACTAATTTGCATCGATTACACTCGCTATGATGATTGCTATAGAATCCGAAGGGCTCTTTCGTACTTTTATGGAGTTTAATTTTTGTTTTATTCCTTCGAGTTTGTAGTGATTCGTAAGATATTTTTATGCTTTTTTTTTTGATAAACTGCTACGATGTTATCGACAATGCTTAGGAAGGGAACGCAAGGGGTGTGTGCTTCATTATTAGAGTAAGTTTAGCGAATTTGTTTTGTCTTTAATTAAATGGGTAGTTGCCGTGTTATCGGCAATGCTTAGGAAGGGAACACAAGGGGTGTGCGCTTCATTATTGGAGTAGGTTTAGCGAGTTTATTTAGTTTTAATTAAATGGGTAGTTGCCGTGTTGTCGGCAATGCTTAGGAAGGGAACGGCAGGAGTGTGGTGCTGAGCATTATGTAAGTGGAAAAGGGGTGGAGTAATAAAACATGCCCTACTGCTGTAAGGCATTTTAGTTGATGATTGAGGTTGTAGTAATAAAGTGTACTTCATTTTTTTGAGAGGATTCTTAATGAAATTAGTATTCCGATGACAAAAGCAAAGGAAAAGATACTTGTTTCGAGGTGTGATAGAAATAAAATTTGTATTGGTTTTGCGTAACCAAAGTAGAGAAGTGTCAAAAGAATAATGGGGATGCAATATGTTGTAGCAGTCAAAATACCATTTCTAAGGATTTTAGCTCTGGTTACAATAGTGATTACTAAAGTTGTCCATATGATATTTGAGAAGAATAAAAATACGATTCCCCATAAGGCGTTAGGAGAGAGCCTTTGTATGTCATGAGTGATCATATGAACTCCATAAACGTTGAAGAAAGGAAGCAAGAAAAAGCTAAATAGAATTACTACTGCTAAAAATTTTTTCATTGTTAGATTCTCCTTTAAATATATTGATAATCACTTGTTTTCAAGATAATATCTTCAACTTTATTTTACTATTTTCAAGGATGATAAACAATAAGATGTGCACAAAATCACATGGAATGATTAAAAAAATAAGGGTTTAATAAATCTCTAGAAACCCTCGCTAAAATATAATTATACTACTTCTGAAATTGAAATAATAGGCTATTTATTAATAAAAAAAGGAGTAAAATATAATTAGAGTATTAAATGCGAAGGGTGTGAATATGATGCCTAAGAAAAGACTTTTATATGCTTTGATGATATATGCTTATATTGCTAATAGTTTAATATTGGGGAATTTTAGTTTCACAGATTTGACCAAAATTTTCATAGAGTGGTCAATTATATTTGGTATGTGGTGGGGTGCGGAATATTTTTATAATAAGAAAAAAAGTAGTGATGAGTGTAGTTAGTGGGGTGTTTGAATAAAGGAAAGGTGAGAGTAATGAGATACCTATTTTATCTAATTTGGATTCCTTTGCTTTGTTTCGGAATATATTTACGGAAAAAGGAAGTTGTCGTTGTCCCTAGATGGATAGAGATTTCATCAGCTGTTCTATTTTTAATATTCTTTTGGCTGTACGTGATGCTTTGGATGTAAACAAACGACTGGGTCTCCTTTTTAGTAAAGGAGGCTCTTTTTATCGGATTTAACCGATTTTTGATATTGCATCTGGGGGTAAAGAGGATTGTCGATTGATGAATATAAAAAATAAAATAAACAAAATGTTTGCAATTCGTTTGAAATAAACATTTAAAAAGTTTATAATAAACACAAGCAGGGAGGGGATCACTTGAAAAAAAGCGAAAGAATGTCAAAAATTGTAGAAATTGTTAATCAGAAGGGTACTGTTTCAGTAAATGAATTAATTGAAAGACTGAATGTATCTGATATGACGATTAGAAGGGATCTAGCTTCCTTAGAAAATGCTGGTGAACTGATTCGAGTACATGGAGGAGCGAAGAGTCATACTCCTTTAATCTATAATGAATTGACACATGAAGAAAAACATCATAAAAATCTATTAGAAAAACAAGATATGGCCGAAAAAGCAGTGAGATTCATTGATGAGGGCGACAGTGTATTTTTGGGACCAGGAACATCCATTGAAATGTTGGCGCTGGCAATGAATAATCAAAGGCTTCAAGTTGTTACAAACTGTCTACCAATCTTCAACATTCTTTCTAGAAAGAAAAGTGATACATTTAAAGTGATTTTGATTGGTGGAGAGATGCGAGAACGAACGAAAGCATTTGTTGGAGAGATGACAAATCAAATCCTTCATCAATTTCATTTTAGTAAAATGTTCTTCAGCTGTAACGGAATCAACAAAGGGAAAGTTTTAACATCCGATTATAGTGAAGCACAGACACAAAAGCTTGCCATGAAATGTTCGAATCAAATCTATCTTCTTGCGGATTCTAGTAAAATAGGAAAAGAAGATTTTACATCTATTTGCGACCTTCATGAGTTGTCAGGACTCATTACAAATGAACTATCTCCTGAAGAATTGCAAGAGGTTAAAGGGAAAACGCAAATCTATTAATATTAGAAAAAAGGAATCGATGAATATCGGTTCTTTTTTGTTTATTTCAAACAAAACTGTTGCATTCGTTTTTTGTTTGTAGTATATTCTGTTTGTAAAGAACAAAGAAACGAACAAACAAACATTTTTAGGAGGTCTCGGATATGTCAATTGTACTAGGAGCAAATAAAGAAGGACTTCGATTAAAAGAAGTTGTAAAACAGTTTTTAACCGAAGAAAACTTTGATGTTATCGATGTGTCTGATGAAACAAAAGATTTCGTAGATATCACATTAGCAGTAGCATCAGAAGTGAATAAAAAAGATGGGAACTTAGGAATTGTAATCGATGCTTATGGAGCTGGACCATTTATGGTTGCTACTAAGATTAAAGGAATGGTTGCTGCGGAAGTCTCAGATGAACGCTCAGCTTACATGACTCGTGGACATAACAACTCACGCATGATCACAATTGGGGCAGAAATCGTCGGTGATGAATTAGCAAAAAATATCGCTAAAGGTTTTGCAAATGGAAAATATGATGGTGGACGTCACCAAATTCGTGTCGATATGTTAAATAAAATGTGTTAGTGGAAGGAGAAAGAATTATGAAAATTGCAATTGGTTGCGATCACATTGTGACAAATGAAAAAATGGCAGTTGCTGACTTTTTAAAAAATAAAGGATATGAAGTGATTGACTTTGGAACATATGATCATGTTCGTACTCACTATCCAATTTTTGGTAAAAAAGTAGGGGAAGCCGTGGCAAGTGGTGAAGCAGATTTAGGTGTATGTATTTGTGGTACAGGAGTTGGAATTAACAACGCTGTGAATAAAGTTCCAGGAATCCGTTCTGCTCTAGTAAGAGATATGACAACAGCACTTTACGCTAAAGAACAATTAAACGCTAATGTTATTGGTTTCGGTGGTAAAATCACTGGTGAATTATTAATGTGCGACATTATTGAAGCGTTTATTCACGCTGAATACAAACCAACTGAAGAAAACAAGAAATTAATTGCTAAGATTCAACATGTTGAATCTCACAATGCACATCAAGCAGATTCAAACTTCTTCACAGAATTTCTTGAAAAATGGGATCGTGGAGAATATCACGACTAATCTCTGAGGAGTTTATATATGATTTTAACAGTAACAATGAATCCTGCCATTGACGTCTCTTACCCTCTCGGAGAGTTTAAATTGGATACAGTAAACAGAATTTCAGATGTATCAAAGACAGCTGGTGGGAAAGGTTTAAACGTAACAAGAGTTTTATCCGAAATTGGAGAAGAAGTAACGGCAACAGGTCTGGTAGGTGGAACAAACGGACTCTATTTAGTTCAACACTTACCAGAACCTGTGATTCCTTCTTTTTATGATATTGCTGGAGATACAAGAATTTGTATCGCAATCTTGCATGACAATCAACAGACTGAAATTTTAGAAGGAGGCCCAAGAATTTCTGAAAGTGAAAGTGAAGGTTTTTTAAACCACTTCAAAGAATTGATTGGGAAAACAGATATCGTTTCAATCTCTGGTAGTTTACCAATGGGAATGCCTGTAGATTATTACACTCAATTAATAAAGATTGCTAGAGAGCATGATAAGAAAGTAGTTCTAGATTGTTCCGGAAAATCACTTGAGGCAGTATTAAAATCAAACTTTAAACCTGCAGCCATTAAACCAAACTTGGAAGAATTGGCGCAGTTATTAAATAAAGAGAAAATTGAAAGCCCTAACGAACTGAAGAACATCATTAGTCACCCATTATTTGAAGGGGTTGAATGGATTGTTGTTTCACTAGGGAAAGATGGAGCATTTGCTAAGCATAACGATAAATTCTACAAGGTAGATATTCCAGTGATTCAAATTCAAAATGCTGTTGGTTCTGGTGATTCAACAGTTGCAGGAATTGCTTCGGCATTACGTGCTCAAAAGAGTGATGAAGACTTACTCAAACATGCGATGGTACTTGGTATGTTGAATGCACAAGAAAAAGTTACTGGACATGTAAATATGGATCATTACGAAGACTTATTTAAACAAATTACAGTGAAAGAGGTATAAGCATGGTATTAACAGAACAAAAATTAAAATCATTAGAAAAATTATCTGACGAAAATGGAATCATCTCTGCATTAGCATTTGACCAACGTGGCGCATTAAAACGCTTGATGGCTCAATATCAAGAAGGTGAACCAACAGTAGAACAGTTAGAAAGATTGAAAGTACTAGTTGCAGAAGAATTAACAAAATTTGCCTCTTCTATGTTATTAGATCCAGAATACGGTCTTCCAGCAACAAAAGTGATTGATAAGAATGCAGGTTTATTATTAGCCTATGAAAAAACAGGTTATGATACTTCAAGTACTAAGAGACTTCCAGACTGCTTAGATGTATGGTCAGCAAAACGTATTAAAGAACAAGGTGCAGATGCAGTTAAATTCTTACTATACTACGATGTAGATAGTGATGATGCGTTAAACCAACAAAAACAAGCATACATTGAACGTGTTGGTTCAGAATGTGTGGCGGAAGATATTCCTTTCTTCTTAGAAATTTTAGCGTATGACGAAAAAAATGCGGATGCGAATTCAGTAGAGTATGCAAAAGCTAAACCAAGAAAAGTAAATGAAGCGATGAAAGTATTCTCTAACCCACGTTTCAACATTGATGTATTAAAGGTAGAAGTTCCAGTAAATATGAAATATGTTGAAGGTTTCGCGGAAGGAGAAGTTGTTTATACAAAAGAAGAAGCGGCTGCTCATTTCAAAGCACAAGACGAAGCAACAAATCTTCCATATATTTACTTAAGTGCAGGAGTATCTGCTCAATTATTCCAAGAAACATTAGTGTTCGCACATGAATCTGGAGCAAAATTCAACGGAGTTCTTTGTGGTCGTGCAACATGGGCAGGTTCAGTAAAAGACTTCGTAGAAAACGGCGATGAAGCTGTAAGACAATGGTTACGTACAGAAGGCTTCAAGAACATTGACGAACTAAACAAAGTGTTACAAAAAACAGCAACATCATGGAAAACAAAAGTTCAATAAGAGCAGTGAGATAAAAGTTAGTAGTTCATCATTATAAAGTTCAAAAGAGTAGCGAATTACTAACAGAAATTAAAATTCATCGTAAGTAAAAATTTGATAGAAGGAGGAAACTATGATGAATAGAGAAGAAGTAACTTTATTAGGTTTTGAAATTGTAGCTTATGCAGGGGATGCTCGTTCTAAATTGTTGGCTGCTCTTAAAGCTGCTGAAGAAGGGGATTTTGCCAAAGCGGATACTTTAGTCGAAGAAGCAGGGACTTGTATTGCTTTAGCACATAAGGCTCAAACAAGCTTACTTACTAAAGAAGCTGCTGGGGAAGATTTATCTTACAGTGTGACATTAATGCATGGGCAAGACCACTTGATGACTACACTTTTACTTAAAGATTTAATGCATCATTTAATTGAATTATATAAGAGAGGGGCTTAATTAGATGAATAAGCTGATAGAATTTATTGAAAAGAAAAAACCGTTTTTTGAGAAGATTTCTCGAAACATTTATTTAAGAGCTATCCGTGACGGATTTATTGCAGGAATGCCAGTCATTCTGTTTTCAAGTATCTTTGTCCTAATCGCATTTGTTCCAAATGCATGGGGCTTTGTATGGCCAGAGGATATTCAAAATTTCTTATTGAAACCAAATAGCTATTCAATGGGTATCTTAGCTGTACTTTTAGCTGGGACAACTGCGAAATCTTTAACAGATTCAGTGAACAGAACTATGGAAGCTACGAATCAAATTAACTACATGTCAACATTCCTAGCTTCTGTCTGTGGATTGTTACTTTTAGCATCAAACCCTATTAAAGATGGTTTTTCTACAGAATTCTTAGGAACAAAAGGACTTTTAACTGCCTTCTTAACAGCATTTATTACTGTGAATATTTACAAGGTTTGTGTGAAAAATAACGTTACAATTCGTATGCCTGAAGAAGTTCCACCGAATATTTCTCAAGTATTTAAAGACGTAATTCCATTTACATTGTCAATCGTAACTCTTTACGCTATTGATTTATTATCTCGTCACTTTATGGGTACGAATACAGCAGAATCAATTTCTAAATTATTTGCGCCATTATTCACTGCTGCAGATGGTTATTTAGGTATCACTCTTATCTTTGGAGCTTATGCGTTCTTCTGGTTTGTAGGGATTCACGGGCCATCAATTGTTGAACCTGTGATTGCAGCGATCACTTATGCCAACGTTGAAACAAACTTGAGTCTTTTCCAACAAGGAATGCATGCCGATAAAGTTTTAACACCTGGTACTCAAATGTTTATCGTAACAATGGGTGGTACAGGAGCAACATTAATCGTTCCATTCATGTTTATGTGGTTATGTAAATCTAAACGTAATAAAGCAATCGGACGTGCTTCTGTAGTTCCAACATTCTTTGGTGTGAATGAACCAATCTTGTTCGGGGCTCCAATTGTATTAAACCCAATTTTCTTCATTCCGTTTATCCTAACTCCAATCGTAAACGTTTGGTTATTCAAATTCTTCATTGATGTATTAGGAATGAACTCATTTACTGTAAACTTATCATGGGTAACACCTGCGCCATTAGGGTTAGTTCTTGGTACAAACATGCAAGTACTTGCCTTTATCCTAGCTGCATTATTAATTGTAGTAGACGTGATTATCTACTATCCATTTATTAAAGTTTATGATGAACAAATTCTTGAAGAAGAACGTTCAGGTAAAGCAAATGATTCGTTAAAAGATAAAGTTGCTTCTAATTTTAATACAGCTAAAGCAGATGCTATTTTAGAAAAAGCTGGAGTTGAAGCTCAACCTGAAGCAAACAACATCACAAAAGAAACTAACGTCCTTGTACTTTGTGCAGGCGGAGGTACTAGTGGATTATTAGCTAATGCTTTAAATAAAGCTGCAGCAGAATATAATGTTCCAGTTAAAGCAGCTGCTGGTGGTTACGGTGCTCACCGTGAAATGTTACCAGAATTTGATTTAGTAATTCTTGCTCCTCAAGTAGCTTCTAACTATGAAGATATGAAAGCTGAGACAGATAAATTAGGAATCAAATTAGCAAGCACTGAAGGTGTACAATATATTCAATTAACAAGAGATGGCAAAGGCGCTTTAGACTTTGTACAAGCTCAATTTGAAGAGTAATATAGAATTAAAGAGAGAAGCGGGATTAATGTAAAGTTAATGCCGCCTTCTTTCAATAATGAGAATGGAAGGCGAAAATAATGACAAAGAAATTACCTAAAGATTTTATTTTTGGTGGTGCAACTGCGGCCTATCAAGCTGAAGGGGCCACTCATACAGATGGTAAAGGTCCAGTTGCTTGGGATCAGTATTTAGCTGATAACTATTGGTATACTGCTGAACCAGCGAGTGATTTCTACCATAAATATCCAGTAGACTTAAAATTAGCAGAAGAATTTGGTGTGAATGGAATTCGTATTTCGATTGCATGGTCTCGTATTTTCCCAACAGGTTTTGGAGAAGTGAATCCAAAAGGGGTAGAATTTTATCATAAACTTTTTGCAGAATGTCATAAACGTCATGTAGAACCTTTCGTAACACTGCATCACTTTGATACACCGGAAGCACTTCATTCAAATGGAGACTTCTTAAATCGTGAAAATATCGAACACTTTGTGGACTATGCCGCATTCTGTTTCGAAGAATTCCCAGAAGTAAATTACTGGACAACTTTCAATGAAATTGGACCAATTGGTGACGGTCAATACTTAGTTGGTAAATTCCCACCAGGAATTCAATACGATTTAGCAAAAGTTTTCCAATCTCACCACAATATGATGGTTGCTCATGCCCGCGCTGTGAAATTATATAAAGATAAAGGATATAAAGGAGAAATTGGTGTCGTTCACGCGTTACCAACTAAATATCCGTTAGATCCTAAGAACCCTGCCGATGTTCGAGCAGCTGAGTTAGAAGATATCATCCATAACAAATTTATTTTGGATGCCACTTACCTTGGACACTATTCAAAAGAAACGATGGATGGCGTTAACCACATCTTATCTGTTAACGGAGGAAGCTTGGACCTTCGAGATGAAGACTTCGAATTACTTGAAGCGGCAAAAGACTTGAACGACTTCCTTGGAATTAACTACTACATGAGTGACTGGATGGAAGCCTTTGATGGAGAAACTGAAATTATCCATAACGGTAAAGGGGAAAAAGGAAGCTCTAAGTACCAAATTAAAGGTGTTGGTCGAAGAGTCGCTCCTGACTATGTCCCTCGTACTGACTGGGACTGGATTATCTATCCTCAAGGTTTGTATGATCAAATCATGCGTGTGAAGAAAGATTATCCAAACTACAAGAAAATCTATATCACAGAAAACGGTCTTGGATATAAAGACGAGTTTGTGGATAACACTGTTTATGACGATGGTCGTATTGATTACGTGAAGCAACATTTGGAAGTTATTTCAGATGCGATTGCAGATGGTGCAGTTGTAAAAGGATACTTCATCTGGTCATTAATGGACGTTTTCTCATGGTCAAATGGTTACGAAAAACGTTATGGATTATTCTATGTAGACTTCGATACACAAGAACGCTATCCGAAGAAGAGTGCATACTGGTACAAAGAAGTAGCACAAACACAAACAATTCAATAATTGACGAAAAGTCTGCTACAAATTTTGTAGTAGGCTTTTTTATTGCATTTAACCGATTTATTATATTGCATATAGGGTGAAAGAGGAGTACCATTAGGGTATCAACCTTAAAGGAGATGAAGTGATGTTTACGTTAACAAAAGAATTGACGAAACAATATAAAGAAAGTTTTCAAAGTAAGCCAGAGCGTATCGTGGCGCAAAATGCTGCGGTGAAGAATGGCTTGAAAGGATCTAGTGAGACGGTCGCTTCTGTTGTGGAAAATCAGCCTGTGTATTCGATTGATTTGGAACACGGGAAAGTAGCCAACCAAAAGGCTTCTGGTCGTTGCTGGATGTTTGCGGCGCTTAATACGTTCCGCCACAGACTCTTTAATAACTTCAAGCTCGAAGAATTTGAACTTTCTCAAAGCTATACATTTTTCTGGGATAAATACGAAAAGGCTAATTATTTCCATGAAAATATTTTAAAAACAGCCGGCGAACCTGTGACAAGCCGCGATGTAGCCTTTCTTTTACAAACACCTCAACAAGACGGTGGGCAATGGGATATGATCGTGTCTATCTTCAAGAAATATGGGGTTGTGCCAAAGAGTGTGATGCCGGAAAGTTTTTCAAGCTCGGCTTCAAGCGATTTGAACAAATACTTAAATAAAAAACTTCGCCAAGACGCAAAAGTGCTTCGCGACTTAGTGGCACGTGGCGCTAGCGAAGAGGAAATCAACGAAACACGTAAACAATTAATGCAAGAAGTGTACGACTTACTTAGCGTGACTCTTGGAACTCCGCCAGAAACATTCGACTTCGAATATCGTGATAAAGACAAGGAATTCCACCGTTACTTGAATTTGACACCACAAAGCTTCTTCGAACAATTCGTGGGCTTAAACTTGGACGATTACGTGTCAATCATCAACTCACCAACAGCGGACAAACCATTCAACCGTTCATACACTGTTGACATGCTTGGAAATGTCGTTGGCAACCAAGTGCGCTACTTGAACCTTGATATGGCAACGTTCAAAGAATTAGCGATTCGCCAATTAGAACAAGGCGAGTCAGTTTGGTTCGGTTGCGATGTCGGTCAATCTTCAAACCGCGGCAACGGCCGTCTTGCGTTGAACAACTTTGACCTTGAAGGCTTAACAGGAATCGACTATTCACTTACTAAAGGTGAACGTCTTGAATACGGAGACAGCTTAATGACACACGCGATGGTATTAACAGGGGTGAACCTTGTCGATGGTAAACCAAATCGCTGGAAAGTGGAAAATAGTTGGGGCGAAGAATCTGGGGTTGAAGGGTTCTGGATGATGAGTGATGCGTGGATGGATGAGTATACGTACCAGATCGTTATCAGAAAAGACTTGCTTACAAAAGAGCAACTCGACGCTTTCAACAGCGAACCAATTGTGTTAGCACCATGGGATCCAATGGGGTCGTTAGCGTAAGGGTAGAATTTAAATAAAAACAATTAAATCAGTTCCACTATCAACATCTTCAGATGTATTAATAGTGGTAAATGTAAGGATACCACCTGGAGCCTATAGTCTCCAGGTTCCCAAGCTTCAAACAGCTGCTAGGAAATAAATTTCTTAGCAGCTGTAATTCACATTGGGTATTTGTCCTTACAAATACCACTATATAATCTGAAGATGTTTTTTCGTTCCACTGGACAAGTTTAAAATTAAATTCTGTCCTTACGCTAGACTTGGTGCTAATACAATTGGTTGTGTGAAGCGAAGTTGTCTTTTGCTTTTTTATGGCTAGGGGTGCTGGGGATGGCTTTCTGAAATTAACATATATGTTAATTAACAAATATGTTAATTGAGGCAATGAAAAAGGTGGGTAAAGGCCTGGGCCTTTATCCACCTTTTCAAATTTGAATGGTTATTCGCTGCGGAGCGATTCGACTGGGTCTTTCTTCGCGGCGATACGTGAAGGGATGAGACCGGCTAACATGGTTAATACAATGGAGATACCGATGAGGATAAGCGCGGCTTCCCATGGTAATTGCGCCACATTTTCCACGTTTGTCATTTTCGCAACGACGGCATTGATTGGAATTGTCGCAAGGAGCGTAATGGCAATACCGAGCACTCCGGAGATAAATCCTTCGATGGCTGTTTCGGCCGTGAAGATGCGACGGATGTCTTTCTTCGAAGCCCCCATTGCACGTAGGATTCCGATTTCTTTTGTACGTTCGAGAACTGAGATGTACGTGATAATCGCAATCATAATCGATGATACGATGAGCGAGATGGCTACGAAACCAACGAGTACGGTTGTAATCACGCCCACCATTGTCGTAATCGAAGACATGATGGTTTGAATATCGTCGGAGTAGGCGAGCACTTTGTCGTCTTCGCCGGCATCTTTTTTCGCCGTGTTATAGGCGTTGATGAAGTCCTTCAACTCTTGTTTTTGTTGGAACGAAGAGGTGTAGAACTCGATGGCAGCCGGTTTGGATTTGTCGATGACACCCAGTTTTGCGAGGTTTTCCTCGTAAGTGGCAGCCGAGTTTTCGTTGTATTGTTGGATGTATTGCGCTTGTTGTTCAGGCGTCAATTTGACCAACTGGATTTTTTCTTCTTCGGTTAAATCAGCCGAATTGAATGGTTTTGGATCTTTGGCAAATGCTTTTCCAGTAAATACATTGATGGTCGGGTTGGCTTCCTGCTCTTTTACGATGTCACTGTTTTGAATTTGCTCAGAAGTGTAATCGATAAGGGCGCTTGTATAAGCCACACCGCCAGAAGGAGAGTTCACACCAGAACTTGTGCCTTCTTTTTGACGAAGAACGCCGACGATTGTAAGCTCGAGGCCATTCTCGATTTGCGTCTTCATGTAGGCTTCGTCGTCAATTTTATTCATCCATTGGTTGTTTTCTTTCACGAAACGGTTCGTGTTCACAACGGCTTTGAATGTTTTCCCGATGAAATCACTATATTGATACGTTTGTGATTTGAGTTCGTCGAGTTTCTTTGCATCGTTTAATTCGCTAGGGTCTTTGATGCGTAAGCTATAAAGGAGCAGGTCACTGATTTGGTTATCTTCATCCACGATAAGGACGATTTCAGATTTATCCTTTGGAAGGCGACCTTCTAGCACATCATATTGCGCATTCAGCATCTCCTCGTCGCTTGAAAGTTGGCTCCAATAGTCGATATTTTGCAAGTAGCCTTTAATCGTTTGGTTCGTCGTGTCGACTTCGCTTGCTATGTTCGACGGAAGAATGCTCTTTGGACCGCCCGATGTGTCGCTAGCGTAAATATAGGGTTGCAGGTTGTATTGGTAACGAATGTCTTTTGTCAGTTTTGCGACTTCAGAAGCGTGTTCGTCCAAGTAAGTCTTGAAGGACGCGATGTCGTTTTTCCCGATTTGTTTTTTCAATAAATTCGTCAACACCGTATTGACACCGAGTTCGTTGTTGTCTTTATAAGGCTTATCGCTTAAATCCGGAGAAGTCGCTAGCAGATTGCTTTGGTTCTGCTCGCTAATCGTCAGAGGAAGAGAGACGAGGGTGTCTTCTTGCACCTTCTTCACGTAGTCGCTCACACCGTTCGAGAGGGCCAGGATAAGGGCAATCCCGATAATCCCGATAGAACCGGCAAACGCAGTCAGGAAGGTACGGCCTTTCTTCGTCAATAGGTTATTAAACGAAAGGGCTAGAGCCGTCATAAAGCTCATCTTCGTCTTCGTGAACTGAATGTCGCCTTGTTTGGCTTCTTCGGTTGGGTCGTATGGATTAGAGTCGCTCAAGATGTTTCCATCTAATACTTGTACGATACGAGTGGAGTACGTCTTTGCCAGCTCTGGGTTATGTGTCACCATGATGACCAGACGTTCCTTAGCGATGTCTTTTAATAAATCCATGATTTGAACAGAAGTCTCAGAATCGAGCGCTCCTGTAGGTTCGTCGGCTAAAACGACTTTTGGATCATTGACAAGGGCACGCGCAATCGCAATCCGTTGCATTTGTCCTCCAGACATCTGATTTGGTTTCTTATATAAATGGTCTTTCAACCCAACGCGTTCGAGCGCTTCGATAGCACGTTTCTTGCGTTCCGCTTTAGAAACACCAGAGAGCGTCATCGCAATCTCGACGTTTGAGAGTGCCGTTTGGTGGCCGATAAGGTTGTACGATTGGAAGACGAATCCGATGGTGTGGTTTCTGTAGCTATCCCAATCGCGGTCTTTAAATTGCTTTGTTGATTTTCCTTGGATGAGTAAATCACCCGATGTGTATTGGTCGAGTCCACCGATGATATTTAAGAGGGTGGTTTTCCCTGAACCCGATTGCCCGAGAATCGAGACGAACTCATTTTCACGGAAGCGAATCGAGATATCTTTCAGCGCGTGAAACTCTTGATTTCCCGTATGATACACTTTTGAAATATGTTGTAGCTGTAGCATCGTTTAGCTCCTTTCATCATTGAGCCTAGTGTACCATAGTTGAAGGGGTTGAGCATAGGACTCGAGTCGGAATTTTAGTAAAAAATTGGCAGGGAGAAATGTTGAAACTCCCTATAAAATCTGTATAATAGGAATACAACACAAAAAAAGGAGTACAACCCATGACAACAATTGATAAAGTGGCTCTAATGGAGCAAGCGAAAGAAGTTTTAAAGAATGCTTACTGTCCGTATTCAAAATTCCCTGTAGGAGCTGCGGTTTTATATAAAGATGGCCGTGTGATTACGGGAGCGAATATTGAAAATGTATCGTTTGGGGTAACCAACTGTGCAGAACGTAGCGCGATTTTCTACGGAGCTTCACAAGGCTATCGTAAAGGCGATATTTTAGCGATTGCCGTTGCGGGGGAAACAGAAGGATTCTTACCACCATGTAACATTTGTCGTCAAGTGATGGTTGAGTTCTGCGGACCAGATACTCCTGTATTCTTATTGAATGGAAAAGGCGAAATTCTAGAATTACGTCTAGAGGAATTAGTGCCTTATTCATTTGTTAGCTTAGAAATGTAATTTGATTTTAGAAGAAATGAAGCATCCAGTCGTTGCTTCGTTTCTTTTTTTGTCCAAAAAAATTGAAAAATAAATTCGACGGGAGTTGTTGGATCTATTCCGAAAACTGAATTTTTAGAATATAATCGCCTGAATTTCTAGTGATTGAATGATATAAAAGTTATTCAGCAGATTGCTTGAACAGCGATTAGAAATTCGGATGCAGAATCCATTTGTAATGGGATCTCCTACACAGTGAGAAGTACATTTATACAAAATTTGTTGGTTTTCCGAAGTGTTGGAATGAGTTCTTTGTATAAAATTTTCTCGCGCCATTTTTGCATGAAAAAAAGTAAAATGTAGCATATATGCTACACTTCAAAAAAATAAGACCGAAGAATCCAGAGGATGCCATAATGGCAGTAATGGGAGATGGCAACCAATGTGAATTACTGACTCTAGGGAATTCCCGTAGAGTCAGTTTGAAGCTTGGTAGAGCTTGAGACTTTGGCTCAAGCCGGTGCCCTATTACAGCTTTTATGGCCAAATCCGATAGGATTTGAAGGTGTCATTTTTTTAATTGGATTGGCGACCAGTCTTTCTGCTTGCAAGTGGGGAGGGACTGTTTTATACTGAAGTCAACCAAATAGGTTTACACATTTGCAGGAGGTGTACGATGTATCAACCAGAGAAATTAAAAGAGAGAAGAGTGGCGCAAGGACTCACGCAACAAGAGCTCGCTAATGCACTGGGTGTCTCTAAGCAGGCTTATTCTGCATGGGAACGTGGAGTGAAGGTGCCAGCTTCGGATAAGGTAGAACAGCTGGAGAAGCTTCTATCTGTGCCAAAGGGATATTTTACAGAAATAGAAATTGTACGATTATACCATACGCTCACGCCACCCAACCAAGAGAAGGCGGTGCGCTATGTCCGTACGCTCGCAACCGAGGAACAAACGCCAAAAGTGGTGCCGATGAAGAAGAAACTGGTCGCGTATCATGTGTACGAGAAGATGTCGGCCGGAATTGGGGCGACGATTTACAACGACCGAGACTACGATACGGTTTACTATGATGAAGAGTTGGCGCATGATTTTGCGTCATGGGTATCGGGGGACTCAATGGAACCACGCTACCATAATGGATCAGTGGCGCTTATTCGTGAGACGGGATTCGATTATGATGGGGCGGTCTATGCGGTGGTATGGAACGGACAGACGTTTATTAAGCGCGTGTACCGTGAAAGGGATGGGTTGCGTTTAGTATCATTTAACCCAGACTATGCGGACTTATTTGCTCCGTATGAGGAAGAACCACGAGTGGTAGGAATGATTGTTGGAAACTTTATGCCGTTGGAGGGATAAAGATGGGCTGCTTTGACTATTCGAAGGAACCGAGAAGCGACATTGCCTTTGTGGATATGAAGTCCTTTTACGCGAGTGTGGAATGTGTGGCTAGAGGTCTGCATCCGTTGAAGACGTCGCTATGTGTGATGAGTCGTGCGGATAATTCGGCAGGCTTGATTTTAGCGTCCTCCCCAACGTTTAAGAAGGTCTTCGGGAAATCCAATGTCGGTCGTGCGTATGAATTACCCTTTGATGTCAAAACACGCAAGTTTAGTTATGCCAATGCGCGCCGGCAAGGAATCGAAGTGACGCCGCAGTATGTGCGGTTTATAGAAAGTTGGGCGAAGGTGACCTATATCGTGCCACCTCGGATGGACGAGTATATTAAGGTGAACATGCAGATTCAACGCGTGTTTCAAAACTTCGGTGGGCCAGAGGATATTTTTCCGTATTCGATTGATGAAGGGTTTGTTGATTTAACGTCGTCGCTGAATTATTTTGTGCCGGATGATGCGTTCTCTAGACGGGAAAAGCTCGACCGGGTGTCTGCGGATATTCAACGGGCGATTTGGAAGGAGACGGGGATTTACTCGACGGTTGGCATGTCGAATGCGAATCCGCTTTTGGCCAAATTAGCGCTCGATAATGAGGCGAAGAAGATTCCGCATATGCGAGCGAACTGGTCGTACGAAGATGTCGAAGAGAAGGTCTGGGGAATTCCAGAGATGACCGATTTCTGGGGGATTGGTTCGCGAATGGAGAAGCGACTGAACGCACTAGGGATTTATTCGATTCGCGAATTGGCAAATGCGAACCCCGACCGATTGAAACAAGCGCTTGGCGTCGTAGGCTTGGATTTATGGTTTCACGCGAATGGCATCGATGAAAGTAATGTGCATGTGCCGTACCGTCCGAAATCAAGAGGACTCGGGAATTCGCAGGTGCTTCCGCGCAACTATGTTCGCCAGCGAGATATTGAAATCGTGCTACGCGAGATGGCGGAGCAGGTGGCGATTCGAATGCGCAGAATTAAGAAGAAGGCGACAGTTGTTTCGATTCATGTGGGCTACTCGAAGGACGAAGGCTTGTCGTCGATACAGGCACAGCGCAAAATTGACCCGACGAATCGCACTTCGGTGTTATCGGAAGTGGTGTTGGAACTCTTTCGTAAGAAATACAAAGGAGGTGCGGTGCGTAATGTGGCGGTGCGGTATTCCGGATTTGTCGAAGAAAGCTTTGGACTCATTTCACTATTCGAAGATATTGAAGCAGTTGAGAAAGAAGAAAGGCTCCAGACGGCGATTGATACGGTCCGCGACCAATACGGATTCACCTCGCTTTTAAAAGGAAACGCGCTGGAAGGCGGTTCGCGCGTGATGGCTAGAAGTAAGTTAGTCGGAGGACATTCCGCTGGAGGATTAGACGGTTTGAAATAATGGAAAGAGCGTATTTGCCGTATCGCTCGGCAAGAGAGCACAAGGATCGCGGCATGGCGAAGTGGATGGGATTTTTCCTATCTGAACATACGACGTCCCTAAAGGATGAAAAGAAACGCGCTGACCAGACGAGCATGCTGACGATGGAAGAAAAATGGATGTTGCTATCGCAATTGTATGTAGGGAAATTGCAAGCCAGTATTACGGTACCGTATCGGATGATGCGACAAACGCTCATTGGCGAAGTGAGTGAATTATACGAGAGTGAAATCTCGCTGAAGACAGAAGAAGGCTACCGCCGCATTGCAGTGGAAGAAATTCTGCAGATTCAGTTGGTAGAAGGCGAATGAATATGGTGCTAGAGTAATCGAGGTGAAACTATGGCGAAGATGAAAACTACAAGTGTGCACGTAAGAATAAAAGAAGATACCAAAAAACAAGCAGA
This sequence comes from Granulicatella sp. 20925_1_28, assembly GCF_041433575.1. Taxonomy (NCBI): domain Bacteria; kingdom Bacillati; phylum Bacillota; class Bacilli; order Lactobacillales; family Carnobacteriaceae; genus Granulicatella; species Granulicatella sp. 20925_1_28. The sequence continues at coordinate 30,871 of NZ_JAPWBS010000009.1, read as the reverse complement.
AGCAATTTTAGGAGAATTGGGAATTTCGAGAGCGGTGGCGATAGAAATGTTTTATAGACAAATTATCCTAAACAAAGGAATTCCTTTTGAAGTAGCCATCCCAAATGCATCAAGGTCACGTGAAGAACTGACAAAAGAAGAATTTGACAAGATGATGAAAGTAGCTATTAAGCAAGTAGAAGAAGGCCAAACAACACCGGTAGAAGAAGTTTTTGAGGAACTGTATCAAGGTGTAGAATAACCACTCAAAACACTGTTTGAGAGTGTCTAATGATTGAACGTCTCCCGTTATTCACTAGAGTTGACGGGGGCGTTCTTTTTTGCTAAAATAGTCGTGTTGTAATTGTGAAGCACCACAGCTACAACCGCTCGGATTAGAGTACAAAAGACCGGAATCGGCACTTTAAACTGGCGAGTCTTAGTCTAAAATATAGGAGGTGCAATATGTACGCAATCGTAAAAACTGGTGGAAAACAAGTTAAAGTTGAAGTTGGTCAAGCAATCTACGTTGAAAAATTAAACGCAGAAGCTGGCGACAAAGTAACTTTCGAAGAAGTAGTATTTGTAGGTGGAGATGACGTTAAAGTTGGTGCTCCATTCGTAGCAGGTGCAACTGTTGAAGGAACTGTTGAAAAACAAGGCCGTCAAAAGAAAGTTGTAACTTTCAAATACAAACGTCGTAAAGACTCACACCGTAAACAAGGTCACCGTCAACCTTATACAAAAGTTGTTATTGACGCAATCAACGCTTAATCACGATGATTCAAGTGACTGTACACAAGAAGAACCAACGTATCGTTTCCTTTGAAATGACTGGTCATGCAAACTTTAGTGAACATGGTTCGGATATCGTTTGCGCAGGGGTATCGGCTTTAGCCATTACAACTGTGAACAGCATTGAGAAGTTAGCAGGATACCAACCGATTGTCGAAGTCGACGAGGTTGAGGGTGGTTACTTATATATGGAAGTTGTAGAAGACTTGACGAAAGAGCAAGAACATACAACTCAAATTTTATTAAATAGTCTATTACTAGGGTTAGAAGATATTCAATCGGAATATCAAGACTTTCTAGCTGTAACTGTTGCATAATCAATCAAGGAGGTGCACAACTATGTTAAAAGTGAATTTACAATTATTCGCCCATAAAAAAGGGGGCGGTTCTACATCAAACGGACGTGATTCACAAGCGAAACGTCTAGGTGCTAAACGTGCTGACGGACAATTCGTTTCAGGTGGTTCAATTTTATACCGTCAACGTGGAACAAAAATCCATCCAGGTGAAAACGTAGGTAGAGGTGGAGACGATACTTTATTTGCTAAAGTAGACGGAATTGTACGTTTCGAACGTAAAGGCCGTGACAAAAAACAAGTATCTGTATATCCAGTAATCGCTGCTGAATAATATTGAGTAGGATGTGACATTCAGTCACATCCTTTTTTTTAGGAAATTTGAGCAAGCTTAAAAACTACTACGAACTTTTCAGATGTCTCTATAATTGCTATACTAGCTGTATCGGAGGAAGCCTTGCGTCTTCCTTCCTCTCAAGCTTCAAAGGGACTCTAGGAAATGAATTTCCAGAGTCAGTCATTCACATTGAGTACAATCGCTAGTATTGCTATTATAGAATCTGAACGTTCTGCGTAGTTTTGTTAGCAAAAAATGCGAATGAATCTATTTCATATCATTCAAAGCTCAAAGACTCTTAAAAATAGAAGGAGGGATTCTTATCGAAGCAGGTAAAGAAATCAAAGCGTTCGAAGAATTGGCAAAAGCTGTAGAGGTGCTTCAACAAGAAATCGGTTATTCGAATGTAGAGGCGCTTGGTGAGACGTTACAAAATATTGTAAACAATAACACTGCGCAACAAGTCGAAGGATTGCCAAGTAACGAAGTCGCTGAAAAATTAAACAAAGCGTATCAACAATTAGATTTAACAAGCTATTCGAGTGAAGAGATTCGCCGTATGATTCAATTCACGTTCTTGAAAGCCGCTAAAGAAGATGGCTTGCAAATGAACCATCAAATGACGCCAGATGCCATCGGATTACTCGTGGCGTATATGATCGACCAAATGACAAAGAAAGACGAACCGTTGCAGATTGCGGACTTTGCTGCAGGAAGTGGGAACTTACTCAGCACGATTCTATTATTCTTACAATCTGCTGGTAAAACTGCGAGTGCAACAGCTATCGATAATGATGAAGTGCTTGTGCATTTAGCCTTACAAGCATTCGCCTTAGAGCAATTGGATGTGAAGACTTCCTTACAAGATGGCCTGCAAGATTCACTCGTGGATCCGCAAGACTTCGTGGTCAGTGATTTACCAGTTGGTTACTATCCAGTAGATGCAAATGCCGCTCGTTTTGAAACGAAAAACGACGAAGGCCATTCATTCGCGCATCACTTACTCATCGAGCAACAAGTGCGTTACTTGAAAGAGGCAGGAGTTGGATTCTTTATCGTTCCAACGAACCTTTTTGATACACCTGAAGGAGAGAAGTTACTTTCTTATTTACAAAAAGAAACATACGTGCAAGCCATGCTCGCATTTCCACGCAATCTCTTCAAAGATGTGCAATTTAGCAAGTCGCTTTTAATCGTTCAAAAACGTGGAAAAGGCGCAAAACAAGTGAGTCAAGTGCTCCTTGGAGATATCCCAGAATTTAAGAACAGAGAAAAATTCAGAAAATTCACTCTAACATTCGAAAAATGGGTACAAGAAATGTTATAATAAGTCTGTTAGACCCACTAATGGGCTTAATTTGAAATTAAAGGAGAATGTGCATGTCAAAATCAATCGCGATTAATGCAGGAAGTTCAAGCTTGAAGTTCCAATTATTTAATATGCCACAAGAAGAAGTAGTGGCTAAAGGTTTAGTAGAACGTATTGGATTAGGTGATTCAATCTTCTCAATCAGCTATGGAGACGACCAAAAATTTGAAGTGGTAGAAGATATTCCAAACCACGAAGTTGCGGTAGAAAAATTATTAGAACAATTAGTAGCTCTAAATATTATTTCTTCATTCGACGAAATCACTGGTGTTGGTCACCGTGTCGTTGCTGGTGGAGAATTATTCAAAGATTCAGCTTTAGTTGATGACACTGTTATCCAACAAGTTGAAGACTTAGCAGAATTTGCACCATTACACAACAAAGCTGAAGCGGTAGGAATGCGCGCATTCAAACACATCTTACCAGACATTACAAGTGTTGCTGTATTCGATACTTCATTCCATACAACAATGCCTAAGAAAGCTTACTTATACAGCATTCCAATGGAATACTACAAAAACTTCAAAGCTCGTAAATACGGAGCTCACGGAACAAGCCACCGCTACGTTTCACGCCGTGCTGCTGAATTATTAGGTAAACCAGTTGAAGAATTAAAAATCATCACTTGCCACTTAGGTAACGGTGCTTCAATCACTGCGGTTGATGGCGGTAAATCTGTAGATACTTCTATGGGATTCACTCCATTAGCAGGGGTTACAATGGGTACTCGTTCTGGTGATATCGATGCTTCATTAGTAGCATTCTTAATGAACAAATTAAACATTACAGACGTTAACGAAATGGTTGACATCTTAAATAAAAAATCAGGTCTTTTAGGTATTTCAGGCGTATCAAGCGACATGCGTGACGTTGAAGCTGCAAGTGCAACAAACGAAGATGCTAAAGTTGCAGTAGAAATCTTCGTTGACCGCGTTCAAAAATACATTGGACAATATGTTGCTGTTATGAATGGTGTGGACGCTATCGTCTTCACTGCTGGTATCGGTGAAAACTCTAAGACAATTCGTGCTCGTATCATCGACGGTTTAACTTGGTTCGGTTGCGATATCGATCCTGAGCGTAACGATACTCGTTCAGAAGCAATCATTTCTTCTGAAGGTGCGAAAGTGACTGTATTAAACATCCCAACTAACGAAGAAGTTGAAATCGCGCGAGACATCGAACGTTTACGCAAATAATAATACAAGAACCGAAGGTTCCGTCCTTAAAAGAAATTACAAATTCCTGCGGGATATTTTATAGTGGTTAGCTGAAAGGCATCGGCTCGAGCCTGTAGTCTCTCACCTACCAAATTCAAAGGCTCTCTTGGCGATAAATCGCTGAGAGAGCCTATTTCATTTTGGTTGCTATTTCTTACAGCTACCACTATAAACCCGCAGGATTCTCCATTTCTTTTAAGAACGAAATGTGCTTATGATTGCGTAAATCCTTCTCAGTTAAATACGAGACAAGTGCTTTGGGATGTGGGGGGATTTTTTCAGGTAGAGTATCTAACCAAAGTCGTGATATACTATAAAAAATGCTGGTTAGAAAGTGGGAGTCTAATGAACATCATAAGAAAAATAATAAAGGGATTTGTTGCTCTATTAATTCTTATTGGTTTAGGGTTAGGTGGAATAAAAATCATGCAACAAGTTCAGTATAATGAAATGGTCAGCACGGTCAAAAGTGAAGAAGTGAAAAATATTATTGAACATAATTTAAAGCTAAGACATGAAGGTGCTTTAGAGAATGGTGATGTCATTCAATCCTATCAAATCGATGTTGATTCTATTGAACATAGTCCAATGGGAGGAATCATCTTTAAAGTGTACATTAATAATGATGAACAGTTATACGTTCATTTCTTAATAAATAAAGACTTAAATAGTGGTCAATTAGTTAACGAGGGTGGTGGGACTTCTCAGAAATTCAGAGAATTGATTACCGCTGATAAGTAAGTTTTCATTTTTACAGCTGGAGCATTTGAAACCAAAAAGAGTATTATTCATCGTTATTGATGAGTGATGCTCTTTTTTATTCGTAAATGCGTTTTTAGGAAGAACTATTGAAAAAATCGAAAGTTTATAGATTTCTTTCTTGTTTGTGAGGAATAAGAATATTCATGGAAAGAAAATTGGGCATACTTTTGAAAATTTTTTAAAGGCGGGGAAGGATTTCTAAAAAGGGGTTTGGAATTTTCCATAAAAAGCAATTCGAGCTTCAAAGTCCATTCTTAAAATAGAAGTGTGAAGAATGAATCGAATGGAGATGAAAATCATGATGATTTCAAACGGAAAAAAGAAATTCTTACTAGCGGCTGCGCTTGTTGGGCTTAGTGCTGTGGCGCTCGCACCTACAAATGTGGTAAATGCGGATGAGATTTACTACGAAAATCAATATGGAGCGAATCAAAACTATCTTCGCTATGAAGCGGTGGACGGTCAGTTGAAGGATGCGGAAATCGTCAATAACCGTACATTTGATGAATTGGCGTATGAAGCTTCCGATAATTCATATGTGAAAGTGGACAACGGCGGAAGTGTGACGTTCACGGCGAAGGAAGGCGCAGATGGGTTAACAATGCGCTATTCCATTAAAGATGGAGACAAAGGGGAAGTCAAGGTTTATGTGAATGGTGAGCCTATGCGCACTTTCCACTTGGATTCGAACTCTGCCTATCAATATGTGGATGGAAGTAATGTCTACGATACAAAGGCGACGGATCATAGTCATGCGCGCTTTAGTTTTGACGAAGTGCATGGATTCTTCGGAGTCCACGTGAATCCTGGAGACACAGTGACGATTGAAAATAATGGCGTTGAATTGGCGCTAGATTTTGTGGAGTTAGAAAATGTCCCTGCACCTATTCCTCAACCAGAAAATAGTATTTCAATCACAGATTCAGCGTATGGTGCAGAAGATGGACAAGATAGTACAGTTGCGTTTGAAAAAGCGCTAAAAGCAGCGATTGAACAAAAGAAAACTCTCTATATTCCAGTGGGAGAGTTCAAGATTAACAAAAAAATTGATTTTACTGCTGATGGCTTAACGGTTACAGGGGCAGGAATGTGGTATTCGAGATTGAATTTCACAACGAATGCAAAAGGTGGAGGCGGATTCGAGATTGGCCACGATTCAAATCGATTGACGTTTAGCAACTTTGCGATGACGTCAGCCTTAACGTCACGTTATGACCATTTAGATGATAAGGCTCAATACAAAGCCTTTGCGGGAAGTTTCGGTAAAGATTCAAGAATCGACCATATGTGGATTGAACACTTCGAATGTGGAGCTTGGATTGGCGACTATGCCTCAATAGGTATGAGATACACGGATCATTTGGTGATTGAAAATAGCCGTATCCGCAATAACTTAGCGGATGGGGTGAACTTTACGCAAGGAACTCGTAATTCTGTAGTGCGTAACTCGAATATCCGTAACAATGGGGATGACTCTCTAGCAACCTTCTCAAGTAGTATTCACACGAATGTATATGCGGAGAATAATTCATTTGAACATAATACGATTGAACTTGGTTGGAGAGCTGGTGGTGTTGGTATCTTCGGCGGGAAAAATCATAAAGTAACGAATAACTTGATTAAAGATAGCCGTGGTGGCGCTGGAATTCGTGTGTCAACGGTCTTTGCGAATGAAGGCTTTGGACTCGGGTTTGATGATAATAACGAGATTTTAATTAAGGATAACATGATTGTAAATTCAGGGACGACGAATGATTTCTATTGGCCTCATTCAAAACCTCGTAGTAACATTGACTTTGAAGAAACATTTGGACATATTAAAGGCATTACGGTTCAAAACAATGTATTTGTGAACCCGGTATATACGGATGAGGCGATTACGCATGCCGGTGTGGAATTAGATGGAAAAGTTAAAATCATTGATTCGAACGTTCAAGGAAATACTTCTTTGGATCCTTATAAAGTAGATGCAAGCATGAGCCATTCTGTTGAAAACGGAAAAGAAGTGTACAACTTTACGTACGGTGATCAACCAACTTTCCTTCCAGAAAACAGCACGGCGTTTGAGCGTGACTACAACTATCGTGGCGAACGCGAAGTGGATGGACATATTATTCGTCTGTGGGAACATAAATAAATATTGAAGAAAAAAGCATTGCTGGCTTTCCGGGACTGACCCCAAAAAGTGAGAATTTAATAAAAAGACACCTCCATGTGGATTTGATTATATTGTGCCAAATCCAACTTGGAGGTGTTTTTATTTAGTTCTCATTTACGGGGGGCAGTGCCAAAAAACACTTGACTTAATTAATGAAAAGTGTCATACTATGTTCAAGCGAATGCTTGAATGATATTGAGGTGAGAATATGATTAACAAAGATACTTGTGAAATTTATTGTTATGACGAAGAAAAGGTCAATCGAATACAAGGTAATTTACAGACAGTAGATATTTCTAGTGTTGCCCAAATGTTAAAAGCTATTGCAGATAAAAATAGAGCAAAAATTACCTATGCATTGTGTCAAGATGACGAACTGTGTGTGTGTGATATTGCAAATATTATAGGTGTTACGGTTGCAAATGCCTCTCATCACCTGCGAACGCTCCATAAGCAAGGGATTGTTAAGTTTCGAAAAGAGGGAAAACTTGCATTTTATTCATTAGATGATGAGCATATCAGACAAATTATGATGAGTGCATTGGCACTTAAGAAAGAGGTGAAGATCAATGTCTAGTGGGAAAGCAAAACAGTTCGAAGAAGAAATGAAAGCCTATCGTGTTCAAGGATTTACTTGTACTAACTGTGCAGCCATTTTTGAAAATAATGTTAAAGAACTTCCCGGTGTTCAGGATGCGAAAGTAAATTTCGGAGCATCTAAAGTTTATGTTAAAGGGACGACAACCATTGAAGAATTAGAAAAAGCAGGAGCATTTGAAAATTTAAAAATTCGAGATGAAAAAGAACAAAGGGTAGAAGGAGAACCTTTTTGGAAGCAGAAAGAAAACATTAAGGTATATATATCAGCTCTTTTACTTGTAGTTAGCTGGTTCTTAGGAGAGCAGTATGGTGAAGAGCATGTTCTACCGACAATTGGTTATGCAGCGTCCATTTTAATCGGTGGATATTCGTTATTTATTAAAGGTCTCAAAAATTTAAGCAGATTAAATTTCGATATGAATACGCTTATGACTATTGCCATTATAGGAGCTGCAATTATTGGTGAATGGGGTGAAGGGGCAACCGTTGTTATCCTATTTGCGATTAGTGAAGCATTAGAGCGTTATTCAATGGATAAAGCACGTCAATCTATTGAATCTTTAATGGATATTGCCCCAAAAGAAGCGTTAATTCGACGAGGCAATGAAGAAATGATGATTCATGTTGATGAGATTCAAGTTGGAGACATCATGATAGTTAAGCCCGGGCAAAAGTTAGCAATGGATGGAATAGTGGTTAAAGGTACATCGACATTAAATCAGGCTGCGATTACAGGTGAAAGCGTTCCAGTAACGAAAATCACAAATGATGAAGTATTTGCAGGAACCTTGAATGAAGAAGGGTTACTTGAGGTTAAAGTAACAAAACGAGTTGAAGATACCACTCTTTCAAAAATCATTCACTTGGTAGAAGAAGCCCAAGCAGAACGGGCCCCCTCTCAAGCGTTTGTCGAGAAATTTGCAAAATACTATACACCAGCTATTGTCATACTAGCTCTTTTAATTGCAGTAGTTCCACCATTATTTGGCGGAGACTGGAGCCAATGGATTTATCAAGGATTAGCTGTATTAGTGGTTGGTTGTCCTTGTGCCTTAGTAGTCTCAACTCCAGTTGCTGTGGTTACAGCAATAGGAAATGCAGCGAAAAATGGTGTATTAATTAAAGGTGGTATCCATTTAGAAGCAGCAGGACACTTAAAAGCGATAGCCTTTGATAAAACAGGAACATTAACCAAAGGGATTCCAGCTGTAACAGACATTGTGACATATGGTAGAAATGAAAATGAATTAATAACCATAACATCAGCCATTGAAAAAGGATCGCAGCACCCTCTTGCTTCAGCGATTATGCGAAAAGCAGAAGAAAATGGATTAAAATTCAATGAAGTAACAGTAGAGGATTTTCAATCCATTACAGGTAAAGGCGTTAAAGCCAAAATAAATAATGAAATGTATTATGTGGGAAGTCAAAATCTTTTTGAGGAATTACACGGAAGCATTTCAAGCGATAAAAAAGAAAAAATTGCCGATATGCAAACTCAAGGTAAAACGGTGATGGTGTTAGGAACAGAAAAAGAAATTCTTTCGTTTATTGCCGTAGCCGATGAAATGAGGGAATCGTCTAAAGAAGTTATCGGCAAGTTGAACAATATGGAAATCGAAACAGTGATGCTAACAGGCGATAACCAAAGAACGGCAACAGCCATCGGAAAACAAGTTGGTGTTTCGGATATTAAAGCTGACTTACTTCCAGAAGATAAGCTTAATTTTATTAAAGAACTTCGAGAAAAACATCAAAGTGTGGGGATGGTCGGAGATGGCGTGAATGATGCTCCAGCCCTTGCGGCATCTACCGTTGGTGTAGCAATGGGTGGTGCTGGAACTGATACAGCTTTAGAAACGGCTGACATCGCCTTAATGTCTGATGATTTGAGTAAATTGCCATATACAATAAAATTAAGTCGTAAGGCTTTAGCAATCATCAAGCAAAACATTACCTTCTCTTTGGCGATTAAATTAGTGGCATTACTTTTGGTCATGCCCGGTTGGTTAACACTTTGGATAGCGATATTTGCTGATATGGGAGCAACTTTACTTGTAACATTAAACAGTTTACGCTTATTGAAAATCAAAGAATAGGTTCTAAAATGGTTGTACTGACCCCAAAAAGTTAGACAGAAAATCTAACTTTTGGGGTGTTTTTATTTAATTCTCATTTACGGGGATCAATGCCTTTCAGTAATGCTTTTTTTCTTCAAGTCATTTGTCATGCGTTCTCGTTCGCTATATAATAAGTATATCTTTACTTTGAAGGAGTACATATGACTCAAGGAATTATTATTAAAGCGTTGAGCGGATTCTACTATATTGAATCGGATGGAGTGATCTATCAAACTCGTGCGCGCGGAGTTTTCCGCAAACGAGGCCAATCGCCACTTGTTGGGGATGTGGTGGAGTTCGAGAGTAGTAACTTGCAAGAAGGAACGCTAACGAAAATCTTGCCGCGAAAGAATGCCATCGTTCGTCCGCCTGTTGCCAATGTGGATGTCGGGATTATCGTGATGTCGGCTGTTGAACCAGAATTTTCGACGCATCTAGTGGACCGCTTCCTTGTCTACTTAGAAGGCTTGAATGTGAAACCAGTCATCATGATTACGAAGACTGATTTGCTGGACGTGGCAGGGATGTCTCGCCTCGTGGACATTAAGGCACGTTATGAGAAAATCGGCTATCCGGTTTATTCTGGACAGGAAGTCATGAAGGACAAGGCGCCACTTTTAGAAAGCCTACGTGGTGAGAAGGTCATCTTCTTAGGGCAGTCAGGGGTTGGGAAATCGACCTTGCTGAACGAGATGATTCCAGATTTAAACCAAGAAACGGGAGAGATTTCGAATGCATTAGGGCGTGGGCGTCATACGACTCGTCACGTATCGCTTCATGAAATCGAAGGCGTGTGGATTGCGGATACTCCGGGATTCAGTACGGTTGATTTTATGGAGATTGAAAAAGAAGACTTACCGCATTTATTCCCTGAGTTTGTCGAAGTAGAGCATGAATGTAAATTTAGAGAGTGTTCGCACCAACATGAGCCAAACTGTGCTGTGATTGCCGGAGTGGAATCAGGGGACATTTGGCAAGAGCGATACGACCATTATTTGAATTTCTATGAAGAACTGGACCAAAGAAAACCAGTCTATAAACGAAAAAAGTAGATAGAGGAGACAGAACATGAAAGTAGCACCATCAATTTTAAGCGCAAATTTTGCAACACTAGGAGAAGACGTTAAGAAAGTCGAAAAATTAGGAGCAGACTGGATTCATATCGATGCGATGGACGGACAATTCGTTCCAAACCTAACATTAGGACCAAACATCGTTGAAGGATTACGTCCGGTAACTGATTTAGTATTAGATTGCCATTTAATGGTACAAAACCCAGAACGTTTCATTCCACAATTCGCAAAAGCAGGAGCAGACTACATCTCTGTTCACGTGGAAGCAACGCCACATATCCACCGCGCGCTTCAAGCGATTAAAGCAGAAGGCGGCGTAAAAGCCGGTGTCGTCATCAACCCAGGAACACCAGTGAGTGCCATTTCAGCAGTCTTAAGCGAAGTGGACTTAGTATTAGTGATGACAGTGAACCCAGGATTCGGCGGTCAATCATTCATTCCAGAAACATTGGATAAAGTACGCGAATTAGTCGCATTGCGCCAAGAAAAAGGCTACCACTACTTAATCGAAGTGGATGGCGGAGTGAACGGCGAAACAGCGAAACTTTGCGCTGCAGCAGGGGTAGACGTTGCCGTTGCCGGTTCATATGTATACTACGCAGACGATATCAAAGCTGCGATCGATTCAATTAAAGAAGCATAAGAGGGACGAAGATGGAAGTTGTGATTATCTTGGGAGGACCTAACACCAAAGAGAACATCAAGGAGCTCTTAGAAAATCGGTACGGTAAAGCCTATGAAGACTTCCGCTTTGTCGGCGTCGATGGTGGTGCTCTTCGGTTATTAGATCAACACCTTCCCATGGAAGTAGCGATTGGGGACTTTGATTCTGTCACAAAAGAACAGCGCGACTTGATTCATGAAGCAGCGGGCACTGTTGTCCAGCTCCCTTCTGAAAAAGACGATACTGATTTTGAGGCAGCCTTGTTATGGGTGAAGGAGCATTACAAAGAGACGCCGATTCATGTACTCGGTTCTTTTGGCGGGCGAGTAGACCACGCGATTAGTACCTTATGGACGATGATGCGACCAGACTTAGCACCGCTCATTCCGTATGTGGTGTTTGAGGATGCAACGAATGTCGTGAATTTCATCCAGCCAGGCACCTACACGATTGAAAAGATGGACTTTACAAAGTACCTTTCCTTTATTAGTATGACTCCTGTGGAAAATGTCACCCTCGTCGATGTTAAATACACGCTCGATTCCAAAAGCTACGCATACCCAGTGGCACTTGTTAGCAATGAGTTTACAGGGGACAAAATGACCATTTCCTTTACAAAAGGACTCATCTTAGTAGCCCAAACCCGAGATCATTGGAGATAAAACAAACATCGCACAATTTCGTGCGATGTTTTTTCTTTTTCACAATGTTAGTTGAAATCCCGAAATTCACTTATAAGTGAATTTTGGAATTTTTTCGTTCGCTGTTGTTTTCAAAGAGAGGCACTCTATATTTCTTACAGCTAAGCCTTTTTCGGAAGTTACAAATCCAACAAAATTCAGAATTTACAAATGATGTAAATAAATTTCATTTTATTGAGAAGCCTTCAAAGTGCTACCTTATAGCCTTTTCACAAACTCCATTTTTTTGAAATAAAACTCAAAAAAGGCACTTTTATCTCACCTCTGAGCCGCGCCACACTGAATGTGTAGTTTTGTTGGTAAAAGCATAAAAAATCTTGTAACAAATGTATAATGAAAAACCTTGATTGTAAGGCTTTTTGCATTTTTGTGATAGAATATGGTTAGTTTTAAAGCGAGAGTAACTAAGAAGCAGAAAAAAATATTAGATATAAATTAATCAAGATAAGGATGATAAAATGACAGAAATTGATAAAAAGAATTTAAAAAATTATCTTTGTTATACATTTGGAATTACTTATATAGCTTGGGGACTTCTTTCCGTATTAACACAATCTGATATTTTGGGGTTAGAAACGTTTATAGGGAGAATATTACATATAGTGGGTGCACTTGGACCAGCTATTGCAAGTGGATTATATTTGAAAAGTAAAAATGTAAAATTTATACATTTTTTATTTAATAAGAGAGATAATAGTAGTATTTATTTCATTATTCATATGTTAGCAATTTTGATACTATTTTCTGTATCTTCCTTAGAATTAAATGGAGTATCAATTTATTTGATGCCACTATTCTTTATACAAATGATTTTTTTTGGTGGTGGTCATGAAGAATTAGGATGGAGAGGAATATTACAACCGTTACTTGATAAAAAATATACTTATTGGCAATCTAATTTGATTGTAGGATCAATCTGGGGAATTTGGCATCTACCTTTATGGTTTATAGTTGGAGAAAGTCATCAAGGATTTCCTTTTATTTTATTTTTTATATATACATTATTTTTAAGTTTTGTTTTAGGGCTTCTTTACCGTCAAACGAAATCTGTGTGGTACTGTATATTATTTCATGCGTTCGCAAATTTGTTAAATCTCTATTTTGTTTTAAAAATTAATGTTACTTTTATTATCATTTTTATTGGTTATTTAATTTATACTATATGGGCTAGTAATAGAATTAGTAAGGAAAAGTAATTTTAATTTTAGATTACCAGATACCCATGGTCCCTTGGTTTCCTGGCATTAATCTCAGATAAAGGAGCACCTGTTTAAAGCAGATAAAAAACTTAGGCGATCCCCAAGCTCTTTTTATAAAGAGAAGGCTTAAAACAATTGCTTATAAATCATAAAGCATGAAAAGCTGCTTGAGGAGGATAGCGGTCATTGTAATGGAGAAGTAACCAATGTGAATTACCAAGGTTTAGCGACTTGTCGCTTAGCCTTGGTTTGAAGCTTGGTAGGCGAGGAGACCATAGGCTCCTGCCGGTACCATTACAATGATGTCCGCTATCCAAAACGTCAAGCAGCTTGGAATGCGAGTAGTATTCATTAGCTATTGTTTTTAAGCCTTCGGCTTATTTATTTTTAGAAAAACAAAAAGAGCTTAGGGATATCGCCTAAGCTCTTTTTAATAGTGCTCTGTATTAAACACGTTCTACTTTACCTGATTTTAATGCACGAGTTGAAACCCATACTTTTTTAGGCTTGCCATCGATTAAAACGCGAACTTTTTGTAAGTTTGGTTTCCAAGTACGACGGTTAGCGTTCATAGCGTGAGAACGAGTGTTACCTGTTTCAGCACGACGTCCAGTGAAATAACATACTTTAGCCATTGTTATTCTCCTCCTTTATTTAATTCATTATCAGCTGATATAATTTTGAACTAAATCATATACCTAAATAATTTAGCATAGTTGACCATAGATTGCAAGCATGCTGGTCAATGAGTTTTCTAGAGGGTTAAAAATTGTTAAAAGGCTAGGTAAACCGCTTGGAATATGATATTATAGTATAGAAATAATGTGTCAATCTGTCTAAAAAATAGACAGACACCTTTATACATTTAAGGGAGGTATTTGTATGACAGTAAAAATTCAAACAGAAAATGGACAAATTGAACTTAGCAATGAAGTGATTGCAACGGTTGTAGGTGGTGCCGCTACAGATAACTATGGTGTTGTTGGTATGGCAAGCCGCAATCAAATCCGCGACAACTTTAATGAAATCTTGAAGAAAGAAAACTTCACTCGTGGAGTTGTGATTCGTCAAGAAGACGATGGTGTTGCAGTGGATGTCTACATTATTGTAGGTTATGGTACAAAAATTTCTGCGATTTGTAGAAACGTACAAGAACAAGTGAAATATAACTTAGAAACAATGTTAGGATTTGCTGCAAAAACAGTGAATGTCTATGTTCAAGGAGTTAAAATCATCGAAGCGTAATGCTTGTTGATTCTAGTCAGGAGGAAGTAAGAATAATATGGCAACTATGAAAACTATTACGGCTCAAGATTTCCGCGCGATGGTGGAAATCGGTGAAATGCGTTTATCTGAAAATGCAGAATTCGTAAACTCATTAAACGTATTCCCAGTACCAGATGGAGACACAGGGACAAACATGATGCTCTCATTCAAATCTGGGGCGGAACGTGTTGCAAACTCTACAGCAACAACTGTAGGCGATTTAGCACAAGATTTAGCAAAAGGATTATTAATGGGTGCTCGTGGGAACTCAGGGGTTATCTTATCTCAATTATTCCGTGGTTTCTCTAAAGCCGTTGTCGGTAAAGAAGAAATCACTGGTGAAGAATTAGCGCAAGCATTTACGAACGGTGTGGAAACTGCTTATAAAGCGGTTATGAAACCTGTAGAAGGTACAATCCTTACTGTTGCTCGTGAATCAGCTAAACGTGGTGTTCGCAAACTAGAAACTTCAAACGACATCATCGAAGTAATGGGATCTGTTTTACGTGGTGCTGAAAAAGCATTAGCGAAAACTCCAGATTTATTACCAGTATTAAAAGAAGTTGGCGTAGTGGATTCAGGTGGTCAAGGTCTTGTATTCATTTACAACGGATTCTTCGAAGCATTAACAGGGGAAGCAGTTCCTGTACATGCATTAGAAAGCAATAAAATCGATTTAACTTCAGTGGCTCACCACGAAGCAGGCGTTGACTATGAACACGTATCAACAGGCGACATCAAATTCGGTTACTGTACTGAAATCATGGTGAAAATCGGTGAAGGCGAAACTGTCGTAGATACATTTGACTATGATACTTTCCGTAACTACTTAAACGAACTTGGAGATTCTTTACTAGTTGTAGCGGACGATGAAATCATCAAAGTACACGTGCATACAGAACGTCCAGGGGAAGTCATGAACTACGGACAACGCTTCGGTTCATTAATGAAAGTGAAAGTAGACAACATGCGCTTGCAACACGAAGAAGTGTTAAAAACTGACTACTCAGCAAAAGTAAAAGAAGCAGCTCAAAAACAAAAAGCTGAATACGGAATCGTAGCGGTTGCTGCAGGTGAAGGAATTCAAGAATTATTCAAGAGCATGGGTGTAACGACAATCATCAACGGTGGTCAAACAATGAACCCAAGTACAGAAGATATTCTTCAAGCGGTAAAAGAAGCGCATGCTGAAAAAGTTATCGTATTACCAAACAACAAAAACATTCAAATGGCTGCAAACCAAGCGGCTGAAGTATCAGAAGATGCTGCAGTTGCTGTCGTTGCAACTCGTACGATTTCAGAAGGGTTAGCTTCATTATTAGCCTTCAATCCAGAAGCAAGCTTAGAAGAGAACCAAGCTGCAATGAGCGAACAAATGGCTCTTGTATCAAGTGGTCAAATTACAAATGCTGTTCGTGATACAAACATTGATGGCGTTGAAATCAAAACAGACGACTTCATGGGGATTGTAGATGGCAAGATTTTAGTAAGTATTGCGGACCGTAAGGAAGCAACTCTTGCGACGATTGATAAAATGATCAACGACGATTCAGAGATCCTAACAATCATCTATGGCGAAGACGCAGACGCAAGAGAAGTGGACGAAATCACTGAAGCTGTAGAAGCGAAATACCCTGATGTAGAGGTTGAAGTCCATGAAGGAAACCAACCAGTATACACTTACTTATTATCTGTAGAATAATAAAAAGAAAATTAAAAAGAGTACTAATATCCTTCCGGATATTCTCTATAGTCATCATTAAAGCTGTAACGGGACAAGCCTTGGTCTTGTCCCTTTCGAGCCTCAAACAGATGCTAAGAAATAAATTTCTAAGCATCTGTAATTCGCATCGAATACTAGTCGCTATGATGATGACTATAGAATCCGGTTAGGATATTTTTGTACTCTTTTTTTTACATAAGTAAATGTATATGGTGGCCGGGACACCACACCAGGAGAATTGCGCTTAGTGTGAAGTCGAATCTTTTCGGATTACTTTGAATCCTTGCGGATTTATCCATAAAAACTATAATGGGGCACCGGTTCGAGCCGAAGTCTCTCACCTTTAAAGCCTCAAAGAGGGCGTAGGGAATGAAATTCCTTACGCCCTCTTATTCGTTTTAATGCGATTCCCCATTACAGTTATTATGGAATCCGCAGTATTCTTCGTAATCCTCCAGGATTTCTATTCAACAATAAGGAAGTGTAACTGGTTGGTTTTCGTGCTCACATCAGGGTGTTTTGCTTTGACAGAGAGTGCTTTCTTGTTTTCGCGTGCTTTTGAGTCTTCACTCGCCTCGGAAGGGAAAATAGCGCACTGAGTGGGTGCTCCTCAGTTTTTTTAGTGCGGAAAGGTTCAACGAGGGGAAACACTGCACTTTGTGGAATGAAGATTCAAACACCTTGCACTGTAACAGTCAAGGAGAGAGGAAGGAAAGTTGAAGGAGTGAAGATTCTTTAGGATTTCTCTCGATTGAGAAAGGGAAGGGCTGCACTTAGTGGAATGTACATCAAAACTCCCTGCACTGTAACGGTCAAGGAGAGACGAAGGATAATGAGGGAGGGAAGTGCTTTGAAATATTCCTGGGAAGACTTTCGGATTCTATATTCGCATGAATAGCGAGCGTACTCGATGCGAATTACTGATACTTGGAAAGAATTT
The DNA here is from genome assembly GCF_041433575.1 of Granulicatella sp. 20925_1_28. Taxonomy (NCBI): domain Bacteria; kingdom Bacillati; phylum Bacillota; class Bacilli; order Lactobacillales; family Carnobacteriaceae; genus Granulicatella; species Granulicatella sp. 20925_1_28. Next base: position 13,669 of record NZ_JAPWBS010000009.1, on the reverse strand, counting down.
CCTAGTATCAGTTTGAGGCTCGAGAGGAAAGGAGACAGTAGGCTCCTTCCGGTACAGCTATTCACGCGAATATGAAGATATCCGAAAGGATGAAAGGAATATTTAGCACAAATTTCTTAACTCCTCCCTCATTTTCCTTCCTCTTGACGATTAAAGAGAACATGAATTACACTTATTAAAGTAGAAAGGATGTGATTGGATGAATGAAGTCTTTCAAAGTGTGCAAGTCTTGCCAGGCGTTGGACCAAAACGATTAGAACCACTAGCCGAACTGGGCATCGAGACAGTCTATGACTTGTTAACGCATTTCCCGTTTCGTTATGAAGATATTCAAATTCGTGATGTAAATACCATCATGGACCAAGAGAAAGTCACGCTTAAAGGGCTTGTGGCGACACAACCGGTTGTGAGCTATTACGGCTTCAAGAAGAATCGATTGGCGTTTCGCATGGCGATTGACCAACAAGTCATCCAAGTTGCGTTCTTTAATCAGCCGTATTTAAAAGATAAAGTGGTTCAGGGCGAAGAGATTGCTATCTACGGAAAATGGGATGCAAAGCGAACGACTTTGATGGGGATGAAAATCTTATCGAACCGAAATGTGGAGGACGAAGAAGGCGACCAAGTCGAGGCGGTTTACCGCACGAATAAATCGTTGAAGCAGGCGACGATATTGAAACTCGTTCATACGGCGATGGATCGTTTTGAAGATAAAATTCCAGAAGTGTTGCCCAAATCTTTGACAGCGTCGCACCACTTGATGGGGCATAGAGACGCTGTACGGGCAATGCATTTTCCAAAAGATGAACTGGAAAGACAGAGTGCGCAATATCAGCTCGTTTACCAGGAACTCTTCTTATATCAACTGCGCTTGCAATGGATGCGTCAGAAGCGACATCAGCAAACAAAAGGGCAAGCGGTGCTGTATGATAATGCCCAGTTGAAGGCCTTTATTCAGACGTTGCCGTTTGAACTGACGGATGGGCAAAAGAAAGTCGTGAATGAGATTTGCTTTGACCTGCGTGCGCCTTATGAGATGAATCGTCTCTTGCAAGGGGATGTTGGGAGTGGGAAGACGATTGTGGCGACGATTGCCATGGTCGCAACGGCTCTAACAGGTAAGCAAGCGGCGCTCATGGTTCCTACAGAAATCTTGGCGGAACAACATATGCTGACGATTGAAAAATTGATTCAAGGAACACCGATGAAAGCAGTGTTGTTAACCGGAAGTATGAATCGTTCGCAGAAGAAGCGAAAAGAGTTACTCGCGCAAATTGAGAGTGGCGAGGCAAACCTCATTATCGGGACACATGCCTTATTCCAACAAGATGTGAACTTTAAAGACTTGGCCTTTGTCGTCATCGACGAGCAACATCGCTTCGGGGTGCAACAACGTCAGGCACTCGCTGGAAAAGGAGCAGGCGTGAACGTGCTTCAAATGACGGCAACACCGATTCCTCGTACGCTTGCGATTACGGCTTTTGGGGAAATGGATACGTCTATTTTGAGTGAAATTCCTCGTGGCCGTCAGCCCATAAAGACATCTTGGGTTCGCGAACAGGAAATGGAGCAAATTTTTAACTTCGTGGAACGTCAAATTCAAGAAGGGCGACAAGCGTATATGATTTCGCCACTGATTGAAGAGTCGGAACATCTCGATGTGCAAAACGCCGAAGAGATTTACCGCATGATTTCAGCGCATTTCTCAGACCGCGTGAAAGTGGGACTGTTACACGGGAAAATGCCGGCTGAAGAAAAAGAAGCGGTGATGGCGGACTTTAAAGCCAACAAGCTACAAGTGCTCGTCTCCACAACGGTGATTGAAGTTGGAGTGGACGTGCCGAATGCCACAGTGATGGTGATTTTAGATGCGGACCGCTTCGGATTAGCACAGCTGCACCAATTACGTGGACGTGTCGGTCGTGGACAACATGCCTCAAGCTGTATTTTAGTGGCGAGTCCAAAGACCGAAAACGGGAAAGAACGCATGCGCATTATGTGCGAGTCGACGGATGGATTTTATCTCAGTCAAAAAGACTTGGAGCTCCGTGGTTCTGGGGATGTATTTGGGATTAAACAGTCCGGTATTCCAGACTTTAAGATTGCCGATTTAATACGAGATTATGATATACTAGAACAAGCACGTAAAGATGCCATCCTTTATGCCTCGGAAGATCCAGCAGGAGAAAAAGCCGAGACAAAACGCATGAAGGCATTTATCGAACAAACAACGAAAGAAATCAATGGATAACTTCACGGCCACGTGGCTAGAAGAGGAGGAACAACAATGGTAAGAATTGCAATTGACGCGATGGGTGGAGATAATGCTCCAAAAGAAATCGTCCAAGGGGTCGTCCTTGCAGCAAAGGAAATGCCAACTGTCGAGTTTCAATTATACGGAGACGAAGCAAAAGTGAATGCATGCTTGGAGGAATCACTTCCAAATATTCGCGTGATTCACTGTTCAGAAAAAATCAACTCTGATGACGAACCAGTTAAAGCGATTCGTTCGAAGAAAGACGCTTCAATGGTCGTTGCGGCTAAAGCTGTGAAAGAAGGGGAAGCAGACGCGCTCTTCTCTTGCGGAAACACAGGGGCTCTTCTAACGGCTGGATTATTAGTGGTTGGCCGTATTAAAGGAATCGACCGACCAGGATTAATGCCAGTGTTGCCTGTTCTTGGAAAAGAAAACCGTCAATTTATTATAATGGACGTAGGCGCAAACGCGGAATGTAAACCGAAAAACGTTCATCAATTTGGTGTTCTTGGAAGTTATTATTCTAAATACGTTCTAGGTTACGAAAACCCAACAGTCGGCTTATTAAATAATGGAGCTGAAGAAGGAAAAGGGAACGAACTCGCAAAAGAAGTTTACGGACTTTTAAAAGAAGACGATAGCTTAAACTTCATCGGGAACGTGGAAGCTCGTGACATTTTAACAGGTGCTGCGGATGTGGTCGTGACAGACGGATTCACAGGAAACGCAGTCCTCAAGACAATCGAAGGAACAGCGCTTGCGATGATGGGACTTCTAAAAGAAGGTATAAAAGGGCAAGGCATCCAAGGAAAACTTGGTGCGCTCTTACTCAAGAATACGTTCTATGGATTAAAGAACACATTGGACTACTCACAATTCGGGGGTGCGGTGCTCTTTGGTCTTAAAGGAGCAGTCGTGAAATCACACGGTTCTTCAAAATCAGATAGCGTGTACCATGCGATGAAACAAATCGATACGATTGTATCAAGTGGCGTTATCAACGACTTAGTCGCTCACTTTGAACAAACAGCGGAATAAAAAATAATCCCTTGTGCAAAATGTGCACAAGGGATTATTTTTGTTACACCATATGTGTGTGGCTAACACGCCATTGTTCTAGACGTAGGCCTACCCAGAATGAATAGATTCCGAGTGTAATAATGATGAAGAAGAGCCATTTGAGCCATTGGCCCCATAATTGACCGGCAGTGCCATCAAAACGAAGTTGATTTCCATCAATGATGGTATGGTCTGCCATATAGCGATAGTAATAGCAGATAGCCCAAGGAACTAGAAGCCCAAATGAGAATGCTGAGACAACTCCAGCAAACATACTCACGGCAATGAGTTCTATTAATGAGCCAGTAAATTTACTTTCCATCGAAGATTCCTCCTTTTTTTAAAGTACGTCTAGTGTAGCATAGTTTATAAATTTCATAAAGTCGCAATAAATTCTTAGGAATTCTTGCGAAAAAAGGGTACAATAGATAAGTACATAAAGTTGCGGACGCGACTAAAGGAGGAAAGCCTATGTTCAAAGAAGTGAACGAGCAAATCTTAAAATTAATTGAGAAGAATAGTCGTTTAACACCAGAAGAAATTGCCTCTCTATTAGAAATCGACGTGGATGAAGTAGCACGTCGTATTAAAGAGATGGAAGAAGCCCAAATTATTTGTGGCTACCATACATTGATTAACTGGGAAAAAACTGATAACGTGAATGTTTCAGCGATTATCGAATTAAAAGTAAATCCTCAAAAAGGAAAAGGGTTCGACCGTATTGCGGAAAAAATCTATCATTTCCCAGAAGTGGAAGCTGTCTACTTAATGTCAGGCGGATATGATTTCATGGTGCAATTGAAAAAAGCACCAATGCGTGAAATTGCAAACTTCGTATCTTCTCGTCTTTCAGTCATTGAAGAAGTACAATCTACTAAAACACATGTTGTATTAAAACAATACAAAGATCACGGCACAATGTTTGTCGGTAAAGCAGATGATAAACGTCAGGTGGTTACTCCATGAATTTAGAAAATATGTTAAATAATAAAATTAAGGACTTGAAGCCTTCAGGGATTCGCCGATTCTTTGATATGGCGAGTGAGTACAAAGATATCGTTTCCCTAGGGGTTGGAGAGCCTGATTTTGATACGCCTTGGCATATTCGTCAAGAAGCGATTAAAGCGTTGCAAGAAGGCCGTACGTTCTATACAGCTAATGCAGGGTTAAAAGAGCTTCGTGAAGAAGTGTGTGTCTTTACAGAGGGCCGTCATGGGGTGAAATATGACCCAATGCACGAATGTGTCATCACTGTTGGGGGAAGTGAAGCCGTTGATATTTCAATGCGTGTTCTCTTGAACCCAGGGGATGAAGTGATTATTTGTGACCCAGGTTACGTGTCATACGTTCCAGCAGTTACAATGGCAGACGGGACTCCTGTCATTCTTCCGTTAAAAGAAGAAAACCAATTCCGTATCACACCAGAAGACCTTGAAGCGGTGATTACACCGAAGACAAAAGCGATTCTAATGAATTTCCCGAATAACCCAACTGGTGCGGTTATGGGACGTGAAGACTTAGAAGCGGTTTGTGACGTGTTAAAACGCCACGATATTATCGTTGTTTCTGACGAATTATATGGAGAATTAACATACACAGGAAAACCTCACGTATCTGTTGTCGAAATCGATGGTATGCGTGACCGTACAATTTTAATCGGAGGCTTCTCAAAAGCATTCGCGATGACTGGATGGAGACTTGGATATGCCTTAGCTCCAGCAGTAATCATGGAACAAATGTATAAAATTCACCAATTCGCGATTATGTCAGCTCCAACACTTAGCCAATATGCGGGTGTGGATGCGCTTCGTAATTCGGAGGAAGATATTGTAGAAATGCGCGATAGCTACAACCAACGTCGCCGTTACTTGGTAAAACGTTTCAAAGACTTAGGCATTCCTTGCTTTGAACCATTTGGAGCTTTCTACATCTTCCCAAACATCTCGCAATTCGGATTAACTTCTGAAGAATTTGCCATGCGTTTAGTAGAGGAAGAACGCTTAGCCGTTGTTCCAGGAACAGCCTTTGGAGACTCTGGTGAAGGGTTCCTACGTATCTCTTACGCTTACTCAATCGAGGACTTGAAGACAGCGTTAGATCGTATCGAACACTTCATTACGAAGTTAAGAAATGAAAAATAATTCAATCAAATAACTACGCTTCTTTTGGAATTGCAAGATTTCAAAAGAGGCGTTTTTTATTGATTAAAAATCGATTAAAATAAATTTACTAGTTTATAGGGTTGTGCTACACTATGCTTACTAAAAGAGAGGAGATAGTGCTTGAAAGAACGTTTTACCAAGTTTATTGATACGATTATCGCGCTTGATAAGGGTGACCATACATTAACCGATAAGCAATGGATGAAGAAACAAAGATGGCTCTTCGCCCTGAAGTTGTTTTGGGTGATTGTGCTTGTGGCGACCTTCCTTCTAGCCATTAATGTCTCCATCAGTTATTTTGTTTATTTCTTCTATTTTGTGAGTATACTCTTTATTCTTACAAAAGTATTAGAGTATTTTATTGATCGAAGAGTGGCGCAATTAGCCGAGGAGGAATAGGAAAAAGAATGAGAGTGGTGTATTTTATTATCGCGTGGATTTCGCTAGCGCTGGGGCTTATTGGAATTGTGCTCCCGGTACTTCCGACGACACCGTTTCTACTGCTAACAGTAGTATGTTTTTCAAAGAGTTCTACTCGTTTTGAAGAGTGGTTTCAACAGACAAAACTGTATCAACTATACGTCGCAGATTATCGTGAAACGAAGTCGATTGCGAGAAGTCGTAAGAAGAAAATTATTATTTATATCTATATTTTAATGGCCATTTCCATTTACCTGGCTCCGATTTTGGCGGTGAAAATTGGACTTGGCGCGCTGACGATTTTTATTACTTACTATCTATTTTGGGTAATTCCGGATAAAAAATAAGGAGTGTTTCAGATGGTTGAGAAGTTTAAGGAGAAGTTTAAAGCGTTAATAGAAGATTATAAAGTGACAAGAAATGAAAACGAAGACTTTGTCTGGTGGTATGTGCAACGGGTGATGCCATATAATTTCCGCTATGTGATTGCAGTAGTGCTAGTTTTATGCATTGCGGCTATTTATTTTAATATTAAATACGCGCTCACAACGGTGCTCATTTTATGGATCATTGCAGTTGTAATTACCATCGCAGAAAAAGTTTATCGAAAACGAAAACACTAATAGGAGAACCAAGAGAATCTAGCTTGTGCTGGGTTCTTTTTTTTACCTATCCTTAGGAAGAAATTTCAGAGAAAAAATAGCGCTGAGACCTTTGAGAAATAGCGCGAATAGGACTATAATTTAGATGTAGAAATAAAGTTAATGGAGGTAATTTTTATGAGATTTGACCAAGAACATGATTCATGTACAACTATTCTTGTTGGGAAGAAGGCCAGCTACGATGGATCAACGCTAGTAGCGCGTACAGAAGATTCATGTAATGGAGAGTTTACTCCAAAAAAATTTATTGTCGTACGTCCAGAGGATCAACCACGTCATTATAAAGCAGTGATTTCAGGTTTTGAAACAGACTTACCAGACAATCCTGTTCGCTATACGGCCATGCCAAATGCCATCAATAACGAAGGGATTTGGGGTGCTGCGGGAATTAATGCCTATAATGTAGCATTAAGTGCGACTGAAACCATTTCAACAAACCCGCGTGTATTAGGAGCCGACCCACTGGTGGAAACAGGGATTGGGGAAGAAGATATCTTCACATTGGTATTGCCTTATATTAAAACAGCACGCGAAGGGGTAGAGCGTCTTGGACACTTCCTTGAAACAGCTGGAACGTATGAATCAAACGGGATTGCAATTTCCGATGTGAATGAAATCTGGTGGTTAGAATCGATTGGTGGACATCACTGGATGGCACGCCGTGTACCTGATGATGCGTATGTGGTAAATCCAAATCAACTCGGCAGCGACTTCTTTGATTTTGAAGACAAAGAAAACTTTATGTGCGACCCTGATTTGAAAGATTTTATGATTCGTCACCACTTGAACTTAAACTTTGACGGTGAATCGTTCAATCCACGGTATGCATTCGGTTCCCAACGCGACAAAGACCGCTTATATAACACACCTCGTGCTTGGGATATCCAACGCATGTTCAATCCGGAAGTGGAACAATCTCCAACGAGCTTTGAAATTCCATGGGCACGCGTTCCGTACCGCAAGATTACAGTCGAAGATGTGAAAGAATCGATGAGTACGCATTATCAATTTACACCATATGATCCTTATGGAAACTTAGGTGATGGTAAGAGCAATCGTCGTTTCCGTACAGTAGGGATTAATCGTACGAGTCAAACGGCTATCCTACAAATTCGTCCAAATCGTCCGCATGATACAACAGGAATTCAGTGGGTATCGTATGGTTCAATGCCATTTACAACGGCTGTTCCATTCTTTACACAAGTGGACACAACGCCTGCATATTTTGCAAACACCACTGCGAAGGTTTCAACGGATTCCTTCTACTGGTCAAGCCGCTTAATTGCAGGGCTTGCAGATGCGCATTACTTAGAACATCAAGCAGACATTGAAAGTTATCAAAAGAACACATTATCTCGTGGGGAAGCCATGATTGCACAAGTCGATGCGAAACTTGAAAAAGGGGAAGCGGTCGATTTCGAAACGGAAAACCAACAAATGAGTGATTTCATCGAAGAAAAGACAGCTGCATTGCTCGATAAGGTATTGCTTCGTGCAAGTAATTTGATGGTCAACCATTATTCAGTGAGTGACTAATCAGCGATTCGGTTTAGGAGGTTAAAAAATGGAAGAAAAAAATGAAAAGCAACTGAGTTGGCTGATGATATCCCTGATTGCATTTAACTTTGTGTGGGGACTGGGGAATGTTGTGAACAATTTCGCCCAACAAGGGATTGTCGTTATTACATCTTGGCTCATTATTTTAGTAATTTACTTTATCCCATATTCATTAATGATTGGACAACTCGGTTCGACGTTTGAAGATAGTGAAGGGGGAGTCAGTGATTGGATTAAACATACATCCACGAAGAAACTCGCGTATTTTGCCGCATGGACATTTTGGGTGGTTCAGATTCCTTATTTAGCGCAAAAACCACAGACGATTCTGATTGCACTCGGATGGGTATTCCAAGGGCACTCAGGAATTATCGATGAACTGCCGATTCCGCTACTGGTAACAGTCTGTTTAGCCTTTTTCTTAGCCGTTCTGTATGTTTCGACAAAAGGAATTCGCGCGTTGAAATTCTTAGGAACGATTGCAGGAACTGCCATGTTTGTGATGTCGATTTTGTTCATCCTATTAGCAGTTGGGGTTCCACTCATTAAACCAGATTTACAACTAGCAACAGCGAATATGGATAAGATTGAAACGTATATTCCTAAGTTTGATTTTTCGTACTTCACAACGATTGCGCTTCTTGTCTTCTCGGTCGGAGGAGCAGAGTGTATGTCACCGTATGTGCATAAAATCAAGAATCCAGCCAAAGAATTTCCAAAAGGGATGATTGCGATGGCTGTGATGGTGGGAATCTGTGCCGTCTTTGGATCGTTTGCGATGGGGATGATTTTTGATAGCAACAATATTCCACAAGACTTGATGCGAAATGGTGCTTATCAAGCATTTGCCGTACTTGGAAAACACTGGAATTTAGGGAATGTGCTTGTAACGATTTACGCATTAACGCAATTTATCGGGCAAACAGCGACACTTGCGCTTTCGATTGATGCGCCACTTCAAATCTTCCTCGGTAGTGCCGATGAAGAATATGTTCCTCGCTGGCTTCGTGCACGTACAAAGAACGGTACGTTGAGAAATGGATACTTGCTTACAGGTATCTTGACAGGGGCACTAATTGTCATGCCGGCCCTAGGACTTAAAGAAATCGATACGGTTGTGGTTTGGATGACAAACTTGAATGCCATCGTTTCTCCAATGTGCTTCTTGTGGGTATTTGTCGCCTTTATGTTCTTGTATCGTCATTGGGATAAATTTAAAGGCGCCGAATATAAATACATTAGCAATAAGACACTTGGTTTCTTAATGGGACTTTGGGGATTTGCCTTCACGGCGTTTGCATGTATTCTCGGAATGGTGCCACAAATAGATTATGCGCAAAACCCATCTGAATGGTGGTTTGTCTTAATTTCAAATATCATTATGCCATTTGCGCTTCTTGGACTCGGACTCGTCCTTCCATGGATTGCACGAAGAGAACAAAAACAACAAGCATAAAAAAGCAACAGTAAAAAAGCCTTCTTCCATGCGAAGAGGGCTTTTTTCATAAGAGGATTAAGGGAGTCAAACTGACAAAATGACCGAAAAAATGGTATAGTAAATAAGATAAGTTTACTAGAAACGAGAGGTATCCCCCATGAAATTAATAACCATTGCAGTCCCATGCTACAACTCTCAAGAATATATGCATTATTGTCTTCAAACGCTCCTTGCTGGTGGCGAAGAGGTTGAAATTTTAATTATTAATGATGGGTCTAAAGACAACACTGCTCGCATTGCTGACCAATATGCCGCAGCTTATCCAACGATTATCCGTGCCATCCATCAAGAAAATAAAGGTCATGGTGGAGCCGTGAATACGGGGATGGCGAACGCAACAGGCAAGTACTTCAAAGTCGTCGATAGTGATGACTGGGTGGATGTGCGTGCATACTTAAAAATCCTAGAACAATTACAACGCTTCGAAGAAACCGGCGAAGAAGTTGACGTATTCATTACGAACTTCGTCTATGAAAAAGAAGGCGCGAAAACGAAAAAAATCATGCGCTATACTTCCGCATTTCCTGAAAATCAAGTGTTCACTTGGGATGATGCCAAGTCGCTTCGTCGTGGAAAATACATGATGATGCACTCACTCATTTACAATATGAACTTACTTCGTAAATCAGGATTGCAGTTGCCAGAGCATACGTTTTACGTGGATAATTTATTTGTCTTTGTACCGCTACAATATAGCAAGTCTTTATACTATATGAACGTGGATTTCTACCGCTACTTTATCGGTCGTGAAGATCAATCCGTGAACGAGAAAGTCATGATTAGCCGTATCGACCAACAAATTCGCGTGAATGAACTATTGATGGCGAATTACCATAGCGATAGGCAATTTCCAACCGTCTTGAAGAACTACTTAATAAACCACTTAGAGATTACAACGGTGATTTCTTGTGCGTTACTCAATAAGGGTGGCCAAGTAGAGCATCAAGAGAAGAAGGAAGCCTTACTTGCTGATTTAAAAGAAGCGAATCCAGAAGTTTTCCAACTCATTAGCAAAAATGTGGTCAGTAAAATTGCGATGTCCAAAAATAAACCGGGACAAGTTCTGTCAAACGGAATTTACACCGTCACACAACGATTCTTTGGATTTAACTAAATAGAGTTTCGAACTACCAGGCATGAAGTGCACCCTAAAAGTTAGATTTTCTGTCTACCTTACATAAGCCGGTGGATATTTATTGCAAATCAGACTGAAAGTTCCAAATTCTCTATTTATTTTATTGATATTTTCTATAAAAATAGGTAAAATAGTTTTATTATCAAAATATACTATACTATATAGGGGGTATTGAAATGAAATTTTCTAATCGTTTACTGCTATTCCTTGCAGGAGTTGTTTTTGTCTTTTTAGGACTTTTGCTATTTACAAACCCAGTAGCTAATCTTGTTGCTTACAGCTGGTGGATTTCATTTGGTTTACTGGTTTCTTCTATAGCAGCTATTTTAGGCTATTTCTCTGCACCAAAAGAGCTTCGCTCACCTGTTTATCTTTTCCAAGGATTTGTTAGTCTTCTCTTAGCTCTTTACCTCGTTGCTTATGGCTTTGTGACCCTGCCGGTCGTCATTCCGACCATTGTAGGAATTTGGTTAATTGTAGAAGCCATTATTGCTTTCTTTAAAGGCAATCGTCTAAGATTGATTTTCCCTATTATTGGTAGCAATATCATGTGGGTAGCCTTGCTTGAATTTTTACTAGGTCTAGTGATTCTGTTCAATCCAGTGGCTACAGGTGTCTTTGTCGTTTATGTCATTGCCTTTTCATTTTTAGTTACTGGCTTCACCTACATTATTGAGGCCTTTCGTAAATAGTCTAGTTGCTATTTCTATCGCATTCAAAAAAGCTGGGAAATCATATTCTCAGCTTTTTCGTCTCTTTAATTATCACTTTTTCGCATTCCATTCTGCGTAGAATTGCTCCAAGTATTCTTCCAAAAAGTGATGGCATAGTGCTCTAGCATTCGATAAGTTGCAATAATAACCGGTCGAGAACGGGGCATCGACTCAATCATACCGAAAATAAAAGAGCGAATGTTATCTGCAAAAAGAAAGCTTAGATTCTTTGCGATTTCAACAAAAAAAGCACTGTTTGTTCTGACCACAAAAGTTAAACAAATAATTTAAGTGAAGGATTTAGTTCTGTATTGCACAGGACTAAGTCCTTTTAGTTTTACCTTAATTCGTTTGTTGTTGTAGTAATCAATGTAGTCAACAATAGCTTGTTCCAATTGGTTAAGTGCCTTAAATGTTTTCTCATCTATGTCAGTCATCATGATGACCAAATTCACGCGCGCTATCCTTTCTTGCTCTACATCATTGCTCTTGCGACATTCATCAATATCATTACAGCGATATCTAATATCATTCGTATCCGGAAATTTCATTCTCCAGAGCTCAAATCTAGTAAAAATATCAGTTTTGCTTCCTCTCTCTTTTCTATCTTTTTCTTGCAAACCATGATGATGAAAGAGTATGGAAGTGCCGATATTCCTCAAAAAATTGCTTTTATGAATATCACTTTGGGAAGTGTCGTTTTCTGCGTACTCGTCATTATTGGCGCCTATATGATTGTAAAATCAAGAAAAGCAAAGCGAAATTTATAAAGTGTGAAAAGGAGTGAAAACTTTCTTTTTTCTAATTAAAATAGCGGAACAATTAGAATTGGAAGATCCGTTTACAGGAAAATATAAATAGGTGCTCGTCGCAGGCCACACGAGCGCCTTGAGGCGTCGCTCTGAGATCAGAGCTATGCCCGAAATTGAAAAGCCACCCGCTAAGCCACTGGATATTTATTATGGGAGAAATTATCATATATGATAATTTCGCAAAGTGTGCTTCATCGATTTGGTTCGCCTTGAGGGTCCATGGTATAATGAATAAGATAAAATAAGAAATGGGGAAACCACATGAAACCATTTGATTACATCGTTGTGGGGGCTGGATTATTCGGTGCGACCTTTGCGCATGAAGCAGCGACACGCGGTTATAAAGTAAAAGTGATTGAGAAAAGAAATCATATTGCGGGGAATATTTATACAAAAGAAGTGGAAGGCATTCAAGTGCACGAATACGGTGCGCATATTTTCCACACGAGCGACAAGAAGATTTGGGATTACGTGCATCAGTTTGCGACATTTAATCGCTATACGAATACACCCGTTGCCAACTTCAACGGAGAAATCTACAACTTGCCCTTTAACATGAATACTTTTAATAAATTATGGGGTGTGGTGACGCCACAAGAAGCCGAAGCAAAAATCGCTGAGCAGCGTGCGGTTCTTGGGGACAAAGAGCCTGAAAACTTAGAAGAGCAGGCGATTTCTCTTGTTGGGGAAGATATTTACTATAAGCTCATCAAAGGCTATACGGAGAAACAATGGGGACGTTCTGCTACAGAATTACCAGCGTTTATCATCCGCCGCTTGCCGGTTCGTTATACTTACGACAATAACTACTTTAATGATACGTACCAAGGGATTCCGATTGGCGGCTATACGAAATTGATTGAAGCCATGCTGGATCATGAGAATATCGAAGTCGAGTTGAATGTCGATTTCTTCGCGAAAAAAGACGAGTACTTGAATAGTGGTGCCAAAATCGTCTTCACGGGAATGATTGATGAGTTCTTCGATTATGAACTTGGAACGCTGGAATACCGTTCGCTCCGTTTTGAAACAGAAGTCGTGGACGTGGAGAACTACCAAGGGAACGCGGTAGTGAACTATACAGACCGCGAAACGCCATACACTCGTATCATCGAGCACAAGCATTTCGAGTTTGGCACACAGCCAAAAACGGTGATTACGCGTGAGTATCCAGCCGATTGGAAAGTGGGCGACGAGCCTTATTATCCAGTGAATAATAAAGTCAACAACGACTTGTACGCGCAGTATAAGAAATTAGCGCAGACGGTTCCGCAAGTGATTTTCGGAGGACGCCTTGGACAGTATCGTTATTACGATATGCATCAAGTCATCGCCGCAGCACTAGAAACTGTCGATAAAGAATTCCGTTAAACGCAAGAACACCATATTTGGTC